>JAXZEJ010000108.1:0-1117 GCA_037424205.1 bacterium
CCGTCCATGCCGATCGTATAAATAAGGGTACCCGTCAGAATGCCCAGCACGAGGGAGGAAAGAACCTCCTTCGTAATGAGGGCGAGAACGATGGCTACGATCGGCGGGATGATCGAAAGCCAACCGGCGTTAAACGGTTCCATGAGAATCGTAATCCTTTAGTCATTTGCGGCAGGACTATGCGTCCCTGGAGCTCCCCGTCCGGCATGCTTTCCGCATGTCCGTCCGAGCAGGAACTGCCGCTGTTTATATTTTTGAGTGTGTATGCCGTCCCTTCGACGAACCGCACAAGGCACCGGGGGCATTCCCGAAGCGCAGAACCCAGTCCAAGGGAGCTGCAGCGGACAAAATTCGCCGAATTATAGGCTGAGGCGAAGTGTACCAATCCGTAACCGAATGCGACGAAAAAAAGCGCCGGAACACCACATCGCTCAACGAACATTGGAACAAATGCCTAGATAAATGCTAAAAAAACGCCAAAAACCGTTTTTTTTCAGCCTTTGGGACAAGCGCCGGGGCGGTCCCGCCGACCATTTCGGCAAAATACAGCAGCCCGCCCTTCCCTGCCGTCGAATTCGCCATCAAAAATCGACGCGCAAAGATGACAGGTACGAACAGCCCCTTCATCAGGATGTCCGACACTAATTACGAATCAAGAAAACGCATCTCTCACAGATGAAAGGCACACCATCAAGAGCCCCTTCCCGCACATCTAAAACTCGGTTTCGGACAGTTTGAGATTCATGAATGCGAAAACCCGTCCCTGCCTTCTTTTCAGGGACGGGATTCGGACTGCATTAATCAGAAGATCCCGCCCGGCCTGCAAAAGCGTGAGCCGAATGGTCCCGCCTCCGACTTCACGAAGAAATTCAACCGGTTCCGAGATCTTCATGCACCTCGAGTCATGCAATCAATGACTCAAAATCGTCATTCAGCTTCTTCTGAGCAGCAGAGAGCTTGCCCTTGAGCATCATTACGTTCGATTCGCGCTCCTTAAGTTCGCTCCCAACAGCCTTGAACAGTTTTTCGAGCTCCGCCGGCTGCGGACCGCCGGCAACGGCTCGCTCAAGAATGATGTGAGCCGGATCGAGCACCGCACGAAGCCCGGCTTCGTCAA
>JAXZEJ010000109.1:0-3617 GCA_037424205.1 bacterium
CGTCAATCGAGACGGGAAGCGCTTTGTTCGCGAGGACGTGAGGCTCTCTCATCTTCTGCAGGCAGTCATTCGCCAGCCCGGCGGCACGGCCTGGATGATTTCGCACGCTCAGGAAAAGAGGGATCCGCCCGGAGACAAGTCATTCGAAGCTCTGATGTCGAAGGCGGCCGCCGAGTTCAACGAAGGCGTGATGCTTGAGCGCCCCGATCCGTTCGGCAAGGATCCGAGGCTCCTTCAGCTCATTCGCGAGCCTTACTGCCTGAGCCGGCTGACGCCCCGTCTCATGACGTCCTACGGCGGCGTGGAGATCGATGAGAAGGCCCGCGTGCTTGACCGCAGCGGAAGGCCGATTCCCAGACTGACGGCGGCGGGCGACATCACCGGCGGCATCTGCGGAGAACATGCGCTTTACGGAGATCTGCTTGCCGGCGCGACCGTTTTCGGACGCATTGCGGCAAGAACGTTGGTTTGGACGGGGCGCGAAAGCGCGGCGCATGTGGTCGGATGACCAATAAGCTGCTGCGTGAGCGGATGCGCTGCGGCCGCGACGAAAGTGCGCCGGGAATTTGTTGACTATACGTCTCGATACTTGAAGGAGCTGCGCTCGGGTTCAAAATCAATATCGGGAACGTCCTGCATGGCCACCATGTCGCTTAACTTCATTGTGCTTTCCATCTTCTTGTTGGTTAAAGCTTCGAACTTTTCAACTGTCAGAAGGATGAATTCAGGCTTGCCTCTATCGGTGAGGATGACGGCGCCATTGTCAGCAGCCAAATTTGTGATCTTGGAAGGAGACTGACTAAATTCTCTCAATGTGCGTCTAAGCATTTCTGCACCTCAAATGTGGTTTATGGCTAATGTACTGCATTTTTTCGAGCGGATCGCATTGCATGCAGGTGTGCGTGCTCTTAAGGACTAGTCTTGATCCTGTTGGATTTCGATCCGCAAATGTTGTAGTTGACGGCACTCGGTTGCGGTTTGATGGTCGGTGTGCCGTTCCAGGCGGCCTCAACTAGACGAAAGCCCCCTTTCGGGGAGTTGGATTCATTTTCAACGTGGCGGTGCTCGGCGGCTTTCGCTCGACAGTCGTTATACCGGAGTTGAGGGCGAGATTTTCCGTATTAAGCGACCTCTTCGAAAGCATCGAACTGACGGCTTTCCGCATTGAACACCAAAGCAGCGCGAACAACTTCCCTGACGTCGAAATCGATTCCGTAACGACGTTTTCGGATTTGTGTTACGGCTTCAGTCAATAAAGGTTCGACTTCCCGTGTGCACTTGGCAAACTTGATTTCGAATACCCACAGACGATTTGTTGTTCGTACTTCCAGATCGCTTCGGCCAAGACCAGTATGCTTTTCAACATCCGGCAACATTGCACCGCCCATCAGCAGGACTTGCAGATGACTTCGGCATGAGGCTTCGCTTTCGATCGGATAACGTTGGTAGTCAATGGCGTTGAAGACTTTGTTGAAGCAGGCAACAACCGCAGCCAAATCTTCTGCGTCGAGTTTTCTTGCGAGTATGGATACGCCTGCCTCAAGTCTGTTGACGCCGCGAAGCATTTCGTCCGCATACAGGCGCACCATGGAAAGTCGAACCTCTGAATTTGGGTATCCGATTTCGAATTCCTCACTGTTAAGCAGGCTCTTGATCGTAAGATAACCGGCTTGCGTCAACAGAACGTTTAAAGAAATGGAGTTGTATTCACGCGAAGCACTCAAATCATCCTTGGTGACGCTCGTCGGTTTGTCGAAGGAATCTATGGAGCCAAGTGAGTGTCCGTTGAGGTATTTGAGCAATACCTTTGGCTTCCCGCCGGTGGAATACCAGTAGTTCTCAAATCCGCGAGCAGGTTTTTTCAAAAAGTTCAAGACCGACCATGGACAGTAGACATGGGTAGAGGCTTTTTCGTCAAAAGAAAAGCCGTCATACCAATGTCTCATCCGGGACATCACTTCCTGAATCGTAAGTCCGAGAGCTTCAGCGGCTTCTTTAAGGTGAGGCGTGAAGCAGGATGTTATTTCGTTTTCGGTATAACCTAAAAGAGTCCCGTATCTCGGATCAAGAGAGAAGTCATCAATGATGTTGAAGGCGGAGAAGATGCCTGTATTGGCAAGCTTGGTAATGCCGGTCATCAGGAAGAAGCGAAGCTTTCCTTCGCATTCCTGAATGACGGAATAGAGGTGAGATAAATGAGCCTGAACCTTCCGAAAAAGCTCAGGATCGTCAAGGCAGGACGTTAAAGGTGCGTCATACTCGTCGATTAGGAGCACGACTGAATTTGCGGGCTGCACGCGAAGCCATGCGCTGAACAGCTGAAAGCCGTCTGACGTATTTCTAATCGGACTTTGGTGGTTGTGGACTACCAGATAGTCGAACAAATACTGGTGAAACGACTTTTCAAATTCTTCTGCCGTCGAAAAAACTGATACCGCCGAAAAATCCAGCTTGACGACCGTATACGTGCCTGAGTCCTTCCAGTATTTGTCGATGGTTAATCCGCTGAAGTCACGCAGTCCGTATGAAAACAGCGATTCGAAAGTTGAAATCAACAGCGACTTGCCAAAACGCCTGGGTCGTAACAATAAAAGCTTGGATCTCTCACGTGCGAGGTCATAAAGCATTCCCGTTTTGTCGACGTAAATCTCACCTGCGGCACGCAAGGATGAAAAATCAGTACTTCCGAGAGGGAGCGGGCGCCTTTGACCTTTGTGCATTCTGATCTCATCAATACCAAAACCGAATCATGGGTATTGTACTTGCTGCCGGCTAAGGGTGTTCCGCTCTTCGTAAGCCCGCTTTCGTCAGGCAATGTCGGGGCCGGGCAAACGCTGGAGACAGTGAGGTTGTCAGCCGGATTTTGTTCCGGATTCGCTTGTGGCAGAGGCTCTTGGCGGGAGGAAGCTTGATGAAACGAACCTTCGGGGAGTTGGCAAGGGAAGGGCGGAGCTGCGGCAGAAGCCGCAAGCGCCATCTGACGCGAGCCATGCTTGCCCGCGATGAAAACAACCCGAGCATGTGCTCGGGTTGTGCGGAGTGCGCCGGGTCAGTTGATTTGACGCCAACAAGCAATCTTCCGATCCGGTTCTGAAAAAACAGCCGCAACGCGGAGGATCTTCTGTTGATGCGGCGTTTGTCCGTACTGACGGTCAATCATTTGCCGGGTGGCGATGTCCAGCAAGGACTTCGGATCCTCGCCTTTGCGGGCATATTTGTACTCAAACACCCATCGATAGCAACCGGCATTGACTTCCAGGTCGCTGCGTCCCAGAGCTGAATGAACTTCAATTTCCGGGCGAAGGGACAGCGCGTACATCAGCATCCGGAAACACGAGCGGCATGTTTCCTCATCTTTGATGATGAAGTGGTGGTAATCAAATGCGTTGACGACTTTGTTGAAGAATGCAATGACTTCATCGACGTTTCCGGTCTTCATGGCCTCGAGAACATCGCATGCGTCAAAATTCTCATTGCGGGTAAGAAGAGAGGCAGAGAGCTGAGCCATGGATGCCTTGATTTCTCGATTGGGATAGCCCAGCAGGAATCGGCCGGCCGGGTCTAATCCTTTTATAGTGAGATAGCCGGCCTGGAACAGGACTGCATGAATCTGAAGC
>JAXZEJ010000110.1:0-2867 GCA_037424205.1 bacterium
TCTTCCGATCTTTCATCATGAACGTCCAGCTTCCCGAGGAAGCGCAGACGTATCCCATGGGCCTCATCATCGCACTCGCCGGCCTCAACACGCTTTATCTTCTTCAGTGTCTCATGAAGGCATGGAAGGCCGGCACGCTCTCGATCGCGAACGACATTCCCGAGATCTTCAAGGGTTTTCAGGCGAAGCAGTTCTTCTTTGTGACGGGCGGCTGCGCGCTCTTCCTGGTTCTGATGTACACGGTGGGCTACTACATTGCCGGCGCCGTCTATCTCGTCGGAACGCTTCTCTTCTTCAAGGTCGACATGCGCTGGATCGCGGTCACGCTCGTGACGCTCGTCGCCTTGATCTATGCGGTCTTCACGCTGTTTCTCAAAGTGCCGCTTCCGACCGGCATGCTTTTTGCCTAAGCGAGGTGCATGATGCTTGAAACCATTTCCCTGATGGGCGCGGGCTTCATCCATGCGCTGACCCCGATCAATCTGATCGCCATGTTCGTTTCGACGGCGCTGGGCATCACGATCGGCTGTCTTCCGGGCCTTTCGGCCGCCATGGGCGTGGCGCTTCTCCTCCCGATCACCTTCGGCATGGATCCCGCCACGGGCCTCATCGTGCTCGGCGGCATCTACTGCGGCGCCATCTTCGGCGGCTCCATCAGCGCCATTCTGATTCATACGCCGGGCACGCCCGCATCGGCTGCCACGGCCATCGAAGGCTATCAGCTCACGCTGCGAGGCCAGGCCGCACGAGCCCTGTCGGTTGCGTGCTTCGCTTCCTTCGCCGGCGGCCTTCTGAGCTGCCTTTCCCTTTACTTCCTGTCGCCCGTTCTTGCCGAACTTGCCATGCAGTTCAAGAGCCCTGAATACTTCTGGCTCTCGATCTTCGGCCTGACGGTGATTGCCGGCGTCTCGTCGAAGTCTCTTCTCAAGGGCCTGATTTCGGGCGTCCTGGGTCTCCTTCTTTCGACGATCGGCATGGACCCGATGGAAGGCGTCGAGCGCTTCATGTTCAATCAGCCCACGCTCTACAACGGCATCAACGTGACGTGCGCCCTCATCGGCCTCTTCTCGATGTCGCAGGTGCTGATTTTGGCTGAAAAGCGCATCGTCGAGCGCGCCCGCGCCGTGAAGTTCAGCCGCCTCGGCCTTTCCGGCAAGGACATCAAGCGCATTGCTCCGACCGTCACGCGCTCCTGGATCATCGGCAACCTGATCGGCATTCTGCCGGGCGCCGGCGCTTCGATCGCCTGCTTCATGGGCTACAACGAAGCCCGCCGCTTCTCCAAGCACAAGGAGGAATTCGGCCAGGGCTCCATCGAAGGCGTGGCCGGCTCCGAAGCAGCCAACAACGCCGTGACGGGCGGTTCGCTCATCCCGACTTTGACGCTCGGCATTCCGGGCGAAAGCGTGACGGCCGTTCTGATGGGCGGCCTCATCATCCACGGCCTTCAGCCCGGTCCTGAACTCTTCACGACCTATGCCGGCATGACCTACACGTTCTTCGCGGGCTTCGTGCTCGTGCAGTTCTTCATGCTCGCGATCGGCCTCGGCGGCTGCCGCATGTTCGCCCAGATCGCACGACTCTCCGACGCCATCCTGATCCCGTCGATCTTCATTCTGTGCGTCGTGGGCTCGTACGCCATTCACAACAACTTCGTCGAAGTCGTGATCATGGTGATCTTCGGCGTGATCGGTTACTTCATCCGCAAGTTCGGCCTCAACGCCGCAGCCGTGGTGCTCGGCCTCATTCTCGGCCCGATCGGCGAAAACGGCCTGCGCCGCTCGCTGCTCCTCTCGGACGGCGACTGGACGGTGCTCTTCTCGACGCCGATCTGTTGGGTCATGGTCGGTCTCTGCATCTTCGGCGTCCTGAGCCCGCTTCTCATGGACCGCCTTGAAAAGAAGGTTCAGACCGAAGCCACCGGCGACACGGCCAAGGAAGTCAAAATCAAGTGATCGACCGAAAACGGCCGGCCGGAGCATCGGCCGGCCGTGATCCGAAGATCCGTTTTCAAGGGGCTTTTCTACCAGCCTATGCAGCCCCGAAACTCACTACTCATAGAAGAGGAGATACTCTGATGAACAAGAAACTCATCGCTTTGTTCGCTGCCGCCATTGCCCTTCCGGGCATTGCACTTGCCTGGACGCCGACGGCCGACGTCAACGTCGTCGTCGCCTACAAGGCGGGCTCCGGCACCGACACCGGTGCTCGTCTTCTTGCCATGGAAGCTGAAAAGTATGTCGGCAAGACGCTGATCATCAACAACCTTCCGGGTGCCGACGGCAAGATCGGCTGGACGCATCTCGTCAACGCCAAGCCTGACGGCCACACCATCGGCTTCATCAATCTGCCGACCTTCACGACGCTCGCCACGCAGCCCAACGCTCCGTTCACGACTGCCAAGGTTGTGCCGATCGTCAACCACCTGATGGAAACCTCCGTCGTGGTCGTTCGCGCCGACAGCCCCTACAAGACGATGAAGGATCTCGTTGAAGCCGCCAAGGCCAAGTCCAACCTCCGCGCCTCCACGAACGGCATGAAGGCTTCGAACCACACGGCCGCCCAGCTGCTCGCCAAGTCCGCCGGCTTCAAGTACAAGGCCATCCCGTACGGCGGCACGGCCGACCAGCTCCTCGCCCTTCGCCAGGGTGAAGTCCAGTTCTCCTGCGCCAAGGTTGCCGACATCGCCAAGCTCGCTTCCGGCGACAAGCCCGAACTGCGCGTTCTCGCCGCCTTCGACACGAAGCGCCTCGCTGAATTCCCGGACGTCCCGACGCTCGGTGAACTCGGCTTCTACCCGAACTGGTACGGTTCCGCCCGCGCCATCGTGGCCCCGGCCGGCACGCCTGACGACGTGATCCAGTTCT
>JAXZEJ010000111.1:0-5986 GCA_037424205.1 bacterium
ACAGCCGATGAAGTCATAGGACTCATCCCCCATTGCCCGAAGGGCAGCCGTCAGGTCAGGCGTCATCGTGCCGTTCGACATCGGCGTAACGTCGACGCTGAGCCCAGCTACCGACTTCTCGCCGTTGATAGCGCCGCGTAGATTCACAGCGATCTGGATGTCATTGCCCACACTGCCTTTGCACTTTGCGGTCAGAGAAACCATTCCCGCAGACGACTGAGCAGTCACCGGAAGGTCCTTGTTCAGAGTGATCGCGTCTGCGATCTTTTTGGCGACTTGATCTGCGGTCATCTGCTCGGATACAGCTACCCGAATGAGATCCGGGCCAACGTAGAGGGACAAAACTCCATTTTCTATCGCGCTACCTGTACAGGTGACTCTGCCGCTGGCAGCGTTGCCGCTAGTCGCCACAACAGGAATCACGACGAGCTGACCGAAACCGTCAACCTTGCGATACGCATCGACCATACGAGCGGCCATAGAACCACGGCCAAAAAGCTCCTTGGCCATCGCTGCGGTCGAGACGAAAACGGGTTTGTTAGCCTCGACCTTGCCACCCTCGATCATCTGGCCGATGAGCAAAGAAGCCGTCTGGCTCGTCGGTGTTGCCGCCGCAGAGTTGTCCATCTCGGCATAAAAAAGCGGCACTCGAATGCCGCTGGGGATTGTGTTAAAGCTCACGCTCATTTGAATTCCACCCTAAAGTGAGCCTCAGGTCGACCGTCAGGCTTTCCTGAGATTGATGGTTCGATTTGATCGACGTCGACGTCCATGCCCTCGAAGGGCTGAAGCTCGTCCAGCTCAGTCTGCTGATACGTGTCAGAGACATCGAGATAGGTCTCAAAAGCAAAGTCAAGCTGATATGCCGCACGAGCATCGTCTAGATAGATCAGCGAGCCGCCATCAAAGACGATCTCGCTTGACTCGTCGAGAGGTCCAAACTTCGCCGATAGCAAAGCCTTGAAAATCTCTCGGCGCAGAAGCTCGATCCACCTTGAAGCATCCTGACCTCGCTCGTCCGCGAAATTCGGCACGAGCAGAATGACGCCAAAGGTATTCGTGATCGTCTGGTAGTAGCTGACCTGCGATTCGTTCGGACCTGCATCTTCTCGAAGAGGCACGACATAAGCGGCCGGCAAGGCGGGATTTTCATCTTCCGTCAAGCCTGCCCACTGAGCCGCGCCAGCCACTCGACCGTCAAGCGTCTTGCAACGCTTTCTCAGCGCGGCAATGATTGGATCTAGGATCATTTGATCGCGTCTCCAAGTGCATCAAACATCTCGGTTTCGAAGGTCTTCGCGTACTTGTCCGCGGCCTCTGGAACGAAGTTTTTGCGAGGCGCTGCCACTTTCTTACCCGCTCTCTGCTTGTGCGATCTGGCTTCTTGAGCCGTCTCGGAATATGGCGCTCTATGGCCATACACAACAAAAGCGGGATAGTAGGCAGGCATTTCCTGTGTCTTCGTCGGATAGACCGCAACGGAATACCCAGACTTCGACACCTTGACCTTGATCGACTTCGCCATTTCGCCCGTTTGTTTGCCGGGGAACTGACCAGCTTCAGAAACAGCCTTACGCGAAATCATCTTTCTGGCGATCTTGCGAACCGCATTACCAGATTTGCGAAGCGGCTGTTTCAAAGCCTTCGGATCGTAGTCAATCTTGCTGTACCCAGGATCGACGGCGCACTGCACAAGCATCGGTCTTTTCCTCCACATCGAGAACAGTGAAGCGATCAAGGCCGCCAAGATCGGCTACACGTCGAAGGCGATAAATCACGCCTTCAATCATCAGCTCGGTCACGCCCTTGAAGTCTCGAGGTCCAGTGCGACCGGGCATCGAGCGAACAATCACACGATGCGTCACGCCAGACTCGATTTGCTTCGAGCCGAAGTAGATGCAGGATCCAACTGGCTCAAGCCTCCCCCACACGACATCTTCACGAACGGACGCTTTGGAAAAGCCGAGGCGTTCGTCCGGCACGGACATCGTGTGAAAGATCTTGACGCGTCGATTCAGCTTTCCGATTTCAGGTCGTTTCATCGCCAAGTCCTAAAAGGATCAAGCAGTGCGTGAAGCTGAGGTAAAGGCGTTACAGCACCTTCGATCGTGGCTTCACGATGCTCGTAGTAATGACCGACCTGAATCAGGATCCAGCTTCGAATCGCGGCAGGGACGTCGGAAGGTTCTTCGCCATAACCAACGGTCCCTTCTCGCGTTATCAAGCCGCGCTGTAGCTCGTGCTCAGCCATCTGGGTCGCGGAGAGACACAAAGCCTCGATCAGCGTGTCGTCATCGTCGTGATCGACGCGGAGATGAAGCTTTGCGTCCTCGAGCGTCACAGCTGACTTCGCGGTAGACGTGTCAATCATGACGCCCCCTCAGTTCAAGCCGTCGGAAGCGTGAGAGAGCCGCCGACAAGAGCCTTGGTGCGCTCGACGCCGAAGCCGAGGCGACGTTCAGCACGGATCGTGACCAAGTTCTTCTGGACGTTGTCGCTGTCCTGCTCAAACAGTTCGACGGTCATGCCCTGGCGATTCCAGAGCGTGGCAGCCTGCGTGAAGTCACCCACGAGGAACTTGCCAGCCGTGATAGCCGGCGTCGTCCAGACCGGAAGGCCCCAAAGGTACTTCGGAGCGACAGAGGCCGGATGACCAAGGTAATAGTCGCCGCTGGCATTCTTTTCCATCTGCATGTTCGTCCAGTCAGCCGGATTGAGCAGGATGACGTTCGGACGGAAGAAAGCCTGCTCGACCTTGGACTTAGCCATGAGGATAAGATCAAAGGACGTCGGGTTCTTCGGGAGCTGGTTGAGCTTCGTGATGCCATGATCAGTGAAGTTGCCCGTGTGCAGGATGCCGCTGAGGTTTTGACCCGTGCCGTTACCGGTGACGAGCTGATCTTCAACCACGAGGTCAATGCCGTACACGAGACGCTGATTGATGTAGGCCACGAGAGCCGGAGCATCGGCCATGAGCTGCTTGGACACTCGAGCAAGATGAGCGATCGTCTTGATCGTGCCCGTCTTGGTCTCGAAGGCGGTAGAACCGAAAGGCTTCTGAGCACCTTCAGCGACAAAGGCCGCGCCGTTCACGTTGTCGGCTTCCTTTTCCTGAACGTATTCAAAAGCGTTCGTGGTAATCGGAAGCGTCGGGAAGAGACCTTCGATCGTGAGCGGACGGAAAGCACCTGCGAGGATGCCCGGGCGACGATAAGCCTGGACGATGCCGCCGGTCGGGGTAGTGATCGGAGTGACAGCTTCCTTCTTGTCGAACGTTTCGGCGATTTCGACGCGAGCCTTCTGAGCGGAGCCGTCGCGGAAGGCCTTGAAGCCGTCGGTATCGACAACGCTATCGCCAGCCGTCTTGACTTCGGCTTCCTTCTGGGCGGCCAAACCCTTCTGCTGAAGTTCGAGAAGAGCGCGGGAGAACTTCAACTGTTCTTCGCCGAGGCGCTTCAACTCAGCAGCGTTGGACTGAGAAGTCTCAGACATCTTGCCTTCGACGCGCTCGAGGGCGTCAAGAATTTCTTTCATTTCCATAGGATTCACCTTTTCATTAGGAGAGAGATTGCTCAAGCTTCTTCAAGCGCTCGAGCAGTTCAGTTGCCGCTTTTTCTTCAGCGTCAGACTCCCTCTGACCTTCGAAAAGCTTCTTGGCTTTTGCGACGATGGACGTCGCCACGGACTTCGAGAACCCACCTGAATCCCTCAGGAAGTTTTCAAAATCACGAATCGATTTCAAGTTGTCCACATCCTCAGAGCGGACTTCAGACACTCGCGCATCTTCGTCAGCCGGGAAGTTGACCACTGAAATCTCATAGAGTTTTGTGATGTTCTTGATGATGCGGCCGCCGTCCTTCTTCGACTCGTAGTCACCTTCAGCAAGGCGGAAGCCGATCGAAAGACCGTCTACCGTGCCGTGCTTCATAGCGCTCATGACTGCATCAGCTTGAGTATTGCCGGGCGTGAATTCGCCTTCGACAAGCAGGCCCTTTTCATCCTCGACGGCAGAGATCCACTTGCCGATCGGAATATCCCAGTCATGTCCCCAGAACATCTTCGGCATGCCGTTTTCGGCAATCGTCTTTTTGTATGCGCCGGGGAGGATCGTGTCGCCGTAGCTGTCATTGCCGTTGAAGGTGGACGCATAGCCCTTGAAGCGTCGACCACCCTCATCAAATTTGAGTTCCACGCCAGTCAGCGGGATACCCTTGAAATTCAATTTCATAGTTATTGCCTCACAGGAGTGCCATCTTTCGGCGAAGAGCCTGTTCGCTCTTGCGTGCCCAGCTTCTCAATCGGAACCAAGTTTGACTGAGCCGTCAAGGCATCGCCGCCCTTCACAGGCGGAAGGTTTTCCAAACGTCGGATCTCATTGCGCGTCATCGCGCCGTTCTGAGCCATCGTGCTGTAGAAAGAGGCACGGGCCTCCGGCGTCGTGCGAAGGAAACCGTCCAGCTTGAATTCGATCGTCGTCGACGTATCAACCACATCAACCAGACGCCGAGAGAGCGCCTGTTCAAGCTGCTTGCAGAGCGGACCAACCGTGAATTTGTGAAAGCCTTCAACAATCTGCTGAATACCGCTTCCCCACGTCGTCGTGGCCGTAGAGCCGACCAGAACGCCCGGCACGCCGAACCAACGGCAGATCTCTTCGACGCTGAATTGCCGCGTCTGGAGAAGTTGCGCATCAGCAGGCGTAAGGCTCAGCTGTTGGTACTTCAAGCCGCGGTCGACAACGTACAGACCTGCGTCGCCTTTTCGGGACATACCCTTGAAGCGTTCAAAGACAGCTTTCAATTGCTCGTCGTTCAAAGCCGAGTCAGTCTGAAGTACGCCTGACGGTTTCGAGTAAGAGCCGTAAAGCCTCGATGCGTTGTCCTGTGCGCTGATCGCCTCATCGGCGGTCGCTCGCATGTACTCAAGCTTCGACAAACCGATGTATCCGTTGCCGAGGCCCTTCCAGTGAATCGCGTTCTCGGGCGCAATGACCGAGACCACACCGTCTTGGTAGTACGTGTAAACCTCACCGCCGGACGTAACGGAGACCTCCATTTGATCTGGCGACAGGGGAATGAGCGCAATCGGATCACCCTCACCGTCGCGAACGATCTGAGCGTACGCATTGCCGCGGAGCATCCGGTTGACCACCATCGCGGAAAGAAATTCGCTTGGCGTCATCCAGGCGTTAGGACGCTCATGAAGAAGCATCCACAGACGGCCTTTATCGGGCGTTCGCCCGCCTGCTTCCGTGTCTTTGTACACATAGAGCGGAAGCGTGCTGATCGTCTGCGCCAGCAGCTCGACGCATGCAAAAACCGCGCTGATTTGAAGCGCAGCATCAGGGGTAACAGTCTTGGTTTGATCAAGGATCGGCTCGATGGGCAGCGGAACTTGCTGACCCGAGGCCGTGCCGAGCGGTCCTCCCCATCCCGTCACCCAATTAACAAGTCGTTTTACAAACATTGGTTACCACTCAAAAAAGCATGGCGTCTTCGACGCCTCGATGTCATCGAAGGGGTTTGGCTCATCGACCGAACTGGCTACGCCAAGAGCCATGATCAACGCCACAACTCCGTCGATCTTGTTCTCGTACCTTTCCTTCCTTGGAAAGATGTTGTCCTTCGCATCGAGCTTGGCCACGACGTTTCCCATCATCCATCGGAGAACGGGATTCCCGTCATGGTTCACGCGCTTGTCCTGGACCAGCGCCTCGAGCGACTTCATCGGATCCGAAAAGTTCTGGACCGTGTTCCGATACTCGACCATAGGAGCACCGTCGTTCCCGAGGTTAGTAGCGAGTTGCAGCGCGTTCCACGGGTCATAGGCGATGCCCTTCACATCAAAGCGTGACAAGTCGTCACGGATATCCTCTTCGATGCGCGCGAGGTCCGTCATCGCCCCGCCGGATTGCGTGATCCAGCCTTCCTCGACCCACCCTCGATACTGAGAGTTGGTCGACTTTTCGACGGCGGCCTCGGGCAAA
>JAXZEJ010000112.1:0-1031 GCA_037424205.1 bacterium
ATCTGCCATGGCCGAAACCGCAGGCTCCATCTTCGGCACCGGCGCCGCGCCGTGGCTTGAAATGATGGCCGCATGGGAGGAAGCCCACTCCGCCGACACTTCAAAGTCCCCGTCAGGAAACTGAGAAAATACAATAACGTTCCCGTTCGGGACACCTTTATAGATCTCACCGACACATTTGAACCGACCGCAGGCCCAAAGCCGACGGTCGGTTTTTTGCATAAGCAAAAGGCCGCGGTGCTCCGTGAGGGCATTCGCGGCCTTTATGTGGAAGACGGTCTTCCGTCCGATGTTACTTAGCGTCCTTTTGATTTTCGGCGCATGCCCGGTCCTTTTCGGCGTCCTCGGGCTTGAGGTAGCCGGCAGGCGCCTTCCAGTCCTCGCCGTAGAAGAGTCGGATGACCTTCCAGTTGACGGCGAACATGAGGCCCACGATGGCGATCACCTGGCAGAGAAGGCCGAGGTAGTAATAGACGGTGGCATCGGTGGCCTTGCCGTAGTAGGCGTTGAAGAATTCCTGCATGCCCAGGCCCGTTTGAAAGGCATGGAAGGCAAGAAGCGGGAGCGAAAGCAGATAGAAGCAGATGGCGGCATGCACGCAGAGCTTCTGTGCAGGCCACTTGTACCCGACCTTGCGGGCAATCATGAGAATGAAGAGGGGCAGAAGAAGAGGGAACGACATGAAGAT
This sequence comes from bacterium, assembly GCA_037424205.1. Classification (GTDB taxonomy): domain Bacteria; phylum Pseudomonadota; class Gammaproteobacteria; order Burkholderiales; family Burkholderiaceae_F; genus Sutterella. The sequence goes on from JAXZEJ010000112.1 coordinate 689, forward strand.
CGTTCCGATAAGCCAGTTGAGCATGGTCGAGTCTTTGCGGTCGATAAAGAAGGGTCCCAAGATGTTAGCACGTCAAGGGCTCATCAACAGATTCGAGGGATAGAAAATGAGATGCCCGGCGAAGCTCGCGAAAGGAGGATAGGAACGCAAGGATCGCCGGGCGGAGGAGCAAACGGTACGGAGGATGGAACTTGTCAAGCCTCCTGAGTCTCGGGCCTTGGGGCAGGGCGAAACCGGATGTCGAGGGACGTGCAGGGATCGAATCCGAAGAGCGCGAGGCGCACGAGGTTTTTGACGTCTTCCTCGCCGAGAGGAAGCTCATGGCGCTTGAGGCTGCGGGCAC
>JAXZEJ010000113.1:0-1739 GCA_037424205.1 bacterium
TGGGATCGGCCGTTAGGATCACGTCGAGTTCTCGTGCTCGAAGCCGTTCAGCGAGCGGCTGCGTGAGGCCGGTTTCCGTTTCGAGCACGCCCACGCGCTTCATGAGTCTTGCGATAAGCCACTGCGCAAACGTGGCGGAGACTGTTTCACCGATCCCAAGCCGGACTTTCCTGGATGAAAGATCCGTTCCGGCAGCCCGCGCAAGGAGCCCGTCGGCCGCCTCCACAATGGGCCGGGCCTCCTCAACCAGACGCTTTCCGGCCTGTGTCAGCTTCACAGGCCTGGTGTTCTTAAGAAAGAGATCCGTGCCAGCCTGACGCTCAAGCTTCGCTATGGCCTGAGAAACGGCTGAAGGCGTAATGCCGAGCCTTTGTGATGCGGATTTTGCCGACTTTTCATCGGCGACGGTAATAAAGGCCCGCAGAAATTCGAGATTGGGCAACGGAGTCATATCAGGAATCCGGTAGTAGTTGTCATAGCGATTTTATACGACGCAAGTTAAGCATTGCTTCACATCCTCTCAAGAAATCCTTTTCATTCTGCCCTTTTTGGCCGAATGGATTCATGATTTCTTCATTGAAGGCGGCCCTATTATGTCCCGCCGTCCAACCTTCTTTCAGATGGAGACTTCAGCATGACCACGACCCGCATCGAGAGCGACTGTCTCGGCACAATGGAAATTCCCAACGACTGCTACTACGGCATCCAAACCCACCGCATGGTGAAGGTTTCGGGCTGCGCCCGCCTTCCCGTCATCTTCTATCCGGGCATGCACCGGGCGCTTTTCCAAATCAAGAAGGCCTGCGCACGCGCCAATGCCGAAATCGGCGCGCTGAAGCCTGAAATTGCAGGGGCCATCGTCAAGGCCTGCGACCGGGCGCTGACCGGCGAATTCGACTCGCAGTTCCCGCTCGACATGTGGCAGGGCGGCGGATACACGTGCGTCAACATGAACGTCAACGAAGTGATCGGCAACGCCGCCAACGAAATTTTGTCCGGCCGGAAGGGTCAGGATGCAGTACATCCGAACACCCATGTCAACAAGGCTCAGTCGACGAACGACACAATTCCTTCCGCCACGCATCTGGCCATTGCACCCGAGCTGGATCGAATCATCGCCGGCGTCGATGCGCTTGCAGTTTCCTTTACCGCCAGGGCCGAGAGCTTCAAGGACGTCGTCAAGGTCGGCCGCACTTGCTGGCAGGACGCTCTGCCGCTTACGCTCGGACAGGAATTCGGCGGCTATGCCGCGCTCATGCGGCGATTGGCCGGAAAACTCCGTGCAGCTCGCCCCGGGTGCTTTGAAATCTGCATGGGCGGCTCCGCCATTGGAACGGGCCTCGGCGCGGATCCCGGCTACATGGATGCGCTCTACAAATACTTGAGCGAACAGTACGGCGAAGAGGTTCGTCCGACGGCATCGCTGTTCGACGGCCTTCAAAACGGCGACTTTTTCGTAACGATCTCAGGGCTTGTCAAGGAAGTAGCGACGTCTCTTTCCAAGATTGCCAAGGACCTGCGCCTCATGAGCAGCGGTCCTCGGGCCGGCTTTATGGAGATTCAGCTTCCCGCTCTATCGCCGGGAAGCTCCATCATGCCGGGCAAGATCAATCCGACGGTGCCCGAGATGGTCATCCAGATCGCGCATCAGGTGATCGGCAACGACACGGCCGTGACGGTTGCCTACGACGAAGGCGAGCTCGACGTGATCGTTTGGGACGCCACCTTCTACAAATGCC
>JAXZEJ010000114.1:0-1137 GCA_037424205.1 bacterium
GGAGGCAACGACGCCGGCGCCGACGGTGTGACCGCCTTCACGGATGGCGAAGCGAAGACCCTGTTCCATAGCGATCGGGCAGATGAGCTTGACAGTCATCTGGATGTTGTCGCCAGGCATGACCATTTCGACGCCTTCCGGCAGTTCGATCGTGCCCGTAACGTCCGTCGTACGGAAGTAGAACTGCGGACGATAGCCCTTGAAGAACGGGGTGTGACGGCCGCCTTCTTCCTTCGTCAGGACGTAGACTTCGCCCTTGAAGTGGGTGTGCGGGGTGATCGTACCCGGCTTGGCGAGAACCTGGCCGCGTTCCACGTCTTCACGCTTCGTGCCACGGAGAAGGATACCAACGTTGTCGCCGGCTTCGCCTTCGTCGAGGAGCTTGCGGAACATTTCGACGCCCGTGCAGGTCGTCTTCGTCGTCGGCTTGATACCAACGATTTCGATTTCGTCGCCAACGCGGATGACGCCACGTTCAACACGACCCGTCACAACCGTACCACGGCCGGAGATCGAGAACACGTCTTCGATCGGCATAAGGAACGGCTGGTCCACGGCGCGTTCCGGCGTCGGGATGTAGGTGTCAAGCTGATCAGCGAGAGCGAGAATGGCCGGTTCGCCGATCGGGGACTGGTCGCCTTCGAGAGCGAGCTTGGCAGAACCCTTGACGATCGGGATCGTGTCGCCCGGGAAGTCGTAGTTGGAGAGAAGATCGCGAACTTCCATTTCAACGAGTTCGAGAAGTTCTTCGTCGTCAACCATGTCGCACTTGTTCAGGAAGACGATGATGTACGGGACACCAACCTGACGGGCGAGAAGGATGTGTTCACGCGTCTGGGGCATCGGACCGTCAGCAGCGGAGACCACGAGGATGGCGCCGTCCATCTGGGCAGCACCGGTAATCATGTTCTTCACGTAGTCAGCGTGACCCGGGCAGTCAACGTGAGCATAGTGACGGGTTGCCGTTTCGTATTCAACGTGAGCGGTGTTGATGGTGATGCCGCGAGCCTTTTCTTCAGGAGCGGCGTCGATCTGGTCATAAGCCTTGGCTTCACCGCCGAACTTCTTGGAAAGAATCGTGGTGATAGCAGCCGTCAGCGTGGTCTTACCATGGTCCACGTGACCGATCGTGCCCAC
>JAXZEJ010000115.1:0-4526 GCA_037424205.1 bacterium
ATTTTTTGGCGCATTTCCTTCTCTCGGCCATGTTTCAAAGCCGACGGCTCGTGTACACTTGTTGCCGTCAGATTTTTTATTGGCAGCACATTCATGTCCAACGTCTTCATCACCGGCGCTTCGAGCGGCATCGGCGCGGCGCTTGCCCGCCAGTACGCAGCCCGCGGCGACGTGCTCGGGCTCGTGGCCCGCAATCCCGATAAGCTCCAGGCTCTCATCGACTCCCTTCCCGGCGACAAGTCGCACTACCATGCCCTTCCCGCCGACGTGACCAAGCGCGATGAGATCATTGCGGCCGCAAGGAAGTTCGAGGCCCTTTCGGGCGGCACGGACATCGTGATTGCCAACGCCGGCATTTCGATCGGCTGCAAGACCGAATACTACGAAGACCTCGACGTCATGGAGATGATCTACAAGACGAACGTCTTCGCCATGGCCTACACCTTCCACGGCTTCATCGAGCCGATGACGAAGCGCGGCCGCGGCAAGCTCGTCGGCATCGCCTCCGTCTCCGGCATCCGCGGCCTTCCCGGCAGCGAAGCCTACGGCGCCTCAAAGTCCGCCGTCATGACCTACAACGAAAGCCTGCGCGTCGGCCTTCGCAAAACGGGCATCAAGGTCCAGACGATCAGCCCGGGCTTTGTGAAGACGCCCCTCACGAACGGCAATCCCTACAAGATGCCCTTCGTGCTCACGCCCGACGAATTCGCCGCGCTTGCCGTCAAGACCATCGACTCCGGTGCGTCTTATCGCACCCTGCCCTGGCAGATGGGCCTTCTCGCCAAGATCATGCGCATCGCTCCCAACTGGCTTTGGGACAAGATCGTCGCCAACCGCAAGCAGAAGCCCCGCATGGCTGAAAAACAGAAGATCAACGCGGAAGCCGAAAAGCAGGCCCGTCAGGATAAATAACGCCCTCGGTGCGATCATTCATAAAAAACGGTGCGAGTTGATCCCGCACCGTTTTTTTCGACCTGCTCAGGCATCGGACATTCAAAAGGCCGCCGGTGTTCCGCCGGCCCGATCGGGATCTGCAGTCGGTCGCGGAGGCGCACGCCGGCACCCCGGATCGGCAAATCCCGTCATCAGACTACGACCGATCAGCTCGATGCCGGTCTCGGTCAGGTTCTGTCAAATGCCTGCTTCACCAACTTATACGAGGCCTTCCTTGTGAACGGCCTTGAGCGCCTTCGCCCACGCCTTCATTTCGCCGGGCGTGCCGAGGGTAAGACGGTTCCAGCCGACAATGGGCGGAAATTCGCGGCCGACGATGACGTTGTGCTTGGCCATCGCGGCCTTGTATTCGCCGGGCTTGCCTTTGCAGCGATGGAAGATGAAGTTCGCCTGGGAAGGCACGTATGCAACGCCGAGCTCCTTGAGCGTCTTTTCCGCAATGGCGCGCGAGAGCGCCGTCGTCTCAATCGAAAGTTGGCGGAAGCCCGCATCGGCAAGCGATGCACGAGCAGCCACGGCCGCGCCGAAGTTGATGTTGTCGACCGACATGAAGCTGCCGACTTCCTGAGAGGTGCTCTCCACGGCAATGCCGTAACCGATGCGAAGACCGGCAAGCGCATAAAGCTTGGAGAAAGTGCGTGCGACCATCAGGTTGGTGAGACCCTTCTTGACGAGCTCAACGCCGGAGACGAAGTTCGGATCGGTCACGTATTCGGCATAGGCCTCGTCGAGGAGGAAGAAGACGGGGGCCTTCTTGGCTGCGGCTTCCTCGATCCAGGCATTGAGCACATTGGCGGCCGTGACGATCGAGGTGGGATTGTTCGGATTGCAGAAATAGACGATCGAGACGCCGTCAAAGTCGGAGACGGCCTTCTTGAGCGCCGCCATGTCGGCTTCAAACGTATCCTTCTTCACGGGAACATCGACCACCGGCACGTGAAGCGCCTCGGCATAACCCGCCACGATTCCGAAGGTCGGCACGGGTTCGACGACCTGAACCTTTTTCCCGGCATGACGGGCCTTTTCGACCTGCGATTCGACGGCCGCCTGCAGAATTTCGGACGATCCAGCGCCGAGCGTGACGAGTGTCGGTGCAACGCCGTAGAACTTGGCGATGTCCGCGACAAGATCCGACCTCGCCTGATCGGGATAGCGGAAGGCGGTCGAGAGCCCGTTGACGATGGCCTCCTTGGCCTTCGCGGACATGCCGAGGCTGTTTTCGTTGAAATTGAGCAAAACGGGATTGTCTGCCGTCGGCACGACTTCATTGGTGACGGAAGGGGCGAGTGCCGGAAGATCCTTGGCCTTGGCGGCAGAGGCGGCGAAGGCGCTCAGGATGGACGTGGCGAAAAGTGTGCGGCGCTGCATGGATGTTTGTCCTTATATTTTGACGAGGGGATGATCGGACTTTGAGGGCCGAACTCATGGAACCCATGGTTCGACCACTCCAAGTGACGACATCAGCTTAACGGGTGCGGGCCGCCCCGCCGCACGCCATGCCTAAGGCGTTTCGCTCATTCGGATTAAGCCCGATCAGCAAGCCCTGCAATATCGTAAACGCTTTGCCTATAGTCGTTTTTTGATCGACAATAAGGTCCTATTTGTTGTCTCGTTACTCTTCGTGACGGGCCGTTCTAATATCGGTAGATCTCGCCCCCGTTGGGCCATAACTCTCCAAACCAGGGTCAAGCCGGTCTCTTCAAGGGCTTGAGAGCAGCTTCGGGAGAATCGCATATTCCTCCGAATCCTGAGCTTCCACGGCTTCTTATCCTTGCCGGAAACATTGATCTGATACAGGCATAGGTTAAGCCTCCTACAGATAGAAAAAAGCAAGTGGCTTTTTCAAAGAAATCCTTCAAGGATTTCTACCACTTGCTTTCGTTCTGCAGTCGTTATGCCGGAGGTGAAGGCGAAATTATCCGCAGGATGGCGTCACCGCATCAGGTCTTCGCAGTCGTTGCAAAGTTCCTGAATGTAGTCGATGCGTGAGAGCGCGGAGGACCAGCAGAGAGGAATGCCGCGGTCCGGATCCATGCCGTAGACAATGCCGGCAAGACTGCCCGTGAGAGCGCCGATCGTATCCGCATCTCCCCCGAGGTTCACGGCCTGAAGAACGGCGTCCTCATAGCTTTGCGTGTTGATGAGGCACCAGATCGAAGCCATGAAGACGTCGGACACGAAGCCGGTGTTCGGAACTGACACGCGCGAGAGATGCGGCATCAGCTGGATCTTCGGAAGATAGTAGTCCGGGATCTCGATATAGTGATTTTCAACGAGGGCTTCCAAAGCATCCGCAGGCTTTCGGCCCGTCACCAGTTCGTCGACGAGGCATGCGTACATGCGGCAGACGCTCTTGCTGATTTGATGGGCGTGCGTCAGGGCGCCGGCTTCGTCCACAATGTCGAGCCGATTCGGATCCTTCATCAGCGCATAGGGAATCATGCGCATGAGGGCGCCGGCACCGTTGTCGAGAACATCGCGGCCGCCGCAAAGGTCGGCCGAAGTGCCGTTTCTGAAGCGCGAGACCGCCATGGCGGTCGTGCGGCCCCAGCCGTAGGCCTTGCCGTCGGGCGTATAGTCGCCGTTATGAATCCAGCGTGCGAACTTCGCCATCACGTCGTCGGCATCAAAGCCCTTCTTTTCGCGAAGGCTGTCGAGTTCGGCAAGAATCATCGCCGTATCGTCAGACCAGAATCCGAGCGGCTTTTCATCCCAGCCCAGGGGCTGCATGTTCTCGCATACGTAGGTGTCCCGCTTCTTCCCCTCATAGGGAACGCCCAGGGCGTCACCGACAGCTGCACCAACGACGGCCTGCAAAAGATGAGACATCGCAACTCTCCTTGAACCCCTTCGCCGAGATCTAGGGTTAACCTCAAGCTTCTTAGGGTTTTCATTAGTCTACGAATTGTATCAAATCCCTGTGTAAGTGCAACGTCGAAATATTGAATTACATCTGGAAAGTGCGTTTTTCCCTTAGGCATGTTGTTTTTCCACCGCATCAGCCCCTGAAACATTACCCAAAACGAGGAGGCATAAAAGACGGGCGCCTTCCTTCGTAGAGGAAGACGCCCGTTTTCATGGGTTCACTTTGAAACCGTCCTTTGATCGACGGCTTCGAGAATGAAACTTAGAGAAGGCCCTTGCCATCGCGGGATTCAGCCTTCTTGACCTTGTCGGTTTCAACCGGCACGGCGTCGAAGCCCGTCACGCGATGGCCGTTGATCTGGGTGTAGAGCCACAGATCCATGACGGCACCCGGAACGGCGCCCTTGGCGAGTTCCTTGGAATTGAACGTGAAGACCACGTCCATCAGACCGTCCTTGTTGAGGTCCTTGTATTCCATCTTGGTGGCAGGAGCGAAGTTCTTCCACTGGCGGGTGGAGTTGAGCTGGTTGGCGCTCATGCCGGCGCGGGTGGCGGACTTGTTGGCGCCAAGCACTTCGTGACCCTTAGTGCCGTAGAGGACGAACTGAACTTCGTCCTCATGGTCGGCGCGGACGACCTTGTTGAGGATTTCGACCTTGTTCGGCATCAGGCGGGCGTTTTCAGCCTGCATCACGCCGAGAACCTTC
>JAXZEJ010000116.1:0-3431 GCA_037424205.1 bacterium
ACGTTCTTTCTGGCCATTCGCGACGCCGGCGCGGCAACGGCGGCCATCATGGTCGTCACTAGCCCGCTCTTCGTGATCGGCTGGATAGCCGCCACGACGAGGAAGCCCGTCTCGCTTCTCGAGCTCCTGGCCTTCTGTCTTGCAGCAACGGGCGTCGTTCTCATCATCACGAAGGGCGACATGAGCGTTGTCAACTTGTCGTATTCGGGCGTTCTCTGGGGCCTGGCCTCCGCCGCCTGCAGTGCCTTCTGCACCATTCAGCCCGCCAATGCCGTCAACAAGATCGGCGTCAACGCCGTCGTGGGCTTCGGCATGCTCATCGCCGGCGCCGGTGCGCTCTTCGTGTATCCGCCCACCGAAATTCAGGCCGTCTGGACATGGGAGGCTGTAGCAGGATACCTCTACATCATCATCGTAGGCACGGCGCTTGCACTGGTCTGCTATTTGAAGTCCCTGAACTACCTGGCGCCCGCCGTCGCATCCATTCTCACCGCCTTCGAGCCGCTCACGGCTGTGGTGCTCTCCATCGTGCTTCTCGGCACCGCCTTTACGCCGGTCGAGAGCATCGGCGCCGCGCTCATCCTGGCGACCGTCTTCATCCTCGCCATGAGGGAAGGCCGAAAGAAGGCGTAAGGGAAGTCATTAACGGCACATCGGCGGAACGTCTCAGTCACCCATGAGGCTTCCGCCTTTTTTTTCGCCGGCGCCGGCCCGCAGGTATAGAATGGCCTGCCGTCTGAGAATCAGACGTTTTTCAGTATTTCTCGTTTATTGGAGAAGGCTGTCATGACATCCGTTCGCCGCGTGATTGTCGGTTTTCTTCTTGCGTTCATCGCCGGCTTCAGCTGGGGCTCGATGGGCGTTGCCGCCCAGGTCATGATGAATCAAGGCTTTTCGCCTCAGGACCTCGTGGTCCTTCGCGTCTTCGGCGCAGGCGTCGTCCTCACGATCATGGTTCTTTTCGCGGAACGCGACAAGGTGAGGGCGCTTTTCAACGATCTCATTCTTCTGCGCGACGTCGTGATCTACGGCCTCAGCGTGCTAGCTGCGCAGTTCACGTTCTTCCTTGCCATCCGTGATGCGGGCGCCGCCACGGCGGCCATCATGGTGATTTCGGTTCCGCTCTTTGTGATCGGGTGGATCGCCTTTTCGACGAAAAAGCCCGTTTCGCCACCTGAACTCACGGCATTCATCATGACTGCCGCCGGCGTTGTTCTCATCATTACAAAAGGCGACTTCAGCACCATCCATTTGTCCTATTCAGGCGTTCTTTGGGGACTTGCGTCGGCAGCCTTCGGCGCCGTCGGGACGCTGCAGCCGAAAAAAGCCGTCAGCAAGATCGGCGTGATCGCCGTTGGGGGCTTCGGCATGCTGATCGCGGGCACCGCGGGCCTCTTCTTCTATCCGCCCACGGAAATCGAAGCCATCCGGACATGGCAGGCCGCCGCAGGCTGCCTGTACATCATCCTGGTCGGCACGGCGCTTGCTCTGGTCTGCTATTTGAAGAGCCTTAGCTACCTGCCGCCCGCCGTCGCATCCATTCTCAGCGCTTTCGAGCCGCTCACGGCCGTAGTGCTATCCATCGCGCTTCTGGGAGCCAGCTTCAACACGGCCGAGGTCATCGGCGGCGCGCTCATCTTTGCCACGGTCTTCATTCTTGCCATGCGGGAAGGCGAAAAGAAGGCTTAGGGCAAATTGGAATCGATCGGACGAAAAAAGGCGGAGCACCCGTTGAGGATGTTCCGCCTTTTTGTCATTCGATCTGCATGAAGGCCCCGGAGGGCCTTCATGACAATCAGATCTGTAGATTAGTCCTTGGCCTTGCGGTTGCGGAAGAAGACGCTTTCCTGAATATCGGCCGTGCGCTTCGTGAAGCAGTCGTCGAGCAGGCATTCGCAGAGTTCTTCGCCTTCGGCGAGAACGCGGAGGTTGAAGTCGTTGAGGAGCTTGGCGGCGGCCTTTTCGTCTTCGGCATGGACCTTGACGAATTCGGCTTCGAAGGCGGCCATGCGCGGGGCGAGGTCGGCTTCGAACTTGGCGAAGGCGGACTTGACCATCGTAGCGAGGCCGGCGTAGTCCGTCATGACGAGCGTCTGGAGCTTGCGGAACTTCCAGTAGACGGAGCGGCGGTCGCAGTGGTCGGAACCGACGCCGTAGTGCTGCGGAACGGCTTCAAGACCCTGGTAGAAGGGCATGTAGAGCGACAGGTCGGCCATGCCGAAGGCGAGGTAGGTAAGGCAGCCGATGGCCTGCGGAAGCCACGGACGGACCTGCATGACATGGGATTCGTACGTGCGGAACACGCTGATCGGACGCCAGGGTTCGTCGCCGCGAAGGCCGAACTGGTACGGATCGTGCTCGGACATGTCGTAGTGGTTGCGCATGAGCGCCTTGAGGTCGTCGACCGTGATCGGATGTTCGGGCTTGAGGTAGACCTCGAAGTTGCGGCCGTCGTCAACGGGCTGCTCGATGGAAGGGTTGAGGTGCTTCTGCATGACCCAGACGCGCGGGTCGTTGTAGATGCGGTCGCGTTCGTCGTTGCGGGTGTAGGCGGCAGCAAAGTCGAAGGCGCCTTCTTCCGGATTCCAGAAGCCGTGCTCCTTGGCCCAGGACATGACCGTGGCGGAGCCCATCATGTCGTCGCGGGACGGATCGAATTCGCGCAGGCGGCCCTGGTTGCCGGTGGCGAGATACTTGTCGGCCGGCGTGCGGTGGGCGATCCACTGATGGCCCGTGCCGGTTTCGAGGTACCAGATTTCCTTGGCGTCGATGAAGCCAACGCCGAAGCCTTCGCCGCAGCCGGCTTCTTCGATGATGCGGCCGAGGTAGGCGCAGGCTTCGCGGGCGGTCTTACAGCGGCAGAGGATGACGTCGGGAATGTCGTCTTCGGTGATGCCGGAAGCCTTGTTGTACGGATCAACGGCGAGCGCGTCGTCGCGGGCGAAGATGGACTCCGTGCCGGTCAGGCCGACGCCGGCTTCGTTGAAGCCGCAGGCGCCGTGAAGCTGGGTCTGCCAGTTCGGAACGGTCGTGAAGCGCATGCTGTGAGCCGGCATGGGCCATTCGAAGGCCGTGGCGCCCTTGTGATCCTGCGTGCGGTACATCGCGCCTTCGGCCCAGTCGCGGGCTTCGTGAATCACGAAGTGCTGAGCCTTGAGAGCGCTGCTGTCAGCGCTGCGAGCCATGAGGAAGGAGCCGTCGGCAGTTGCCTTTTCACCGACAATGACGGAAGTGCACATCTTAGAGTCCTTTCAAAAAAGTGCCGGCTCGAAAGGGAAAGGGCCGGCATATAGGGCAAATATTGTAGGGACTGCCCCTCATGCCCGCCATGCGCGTTTTCTCCAATCCGGCTCCTCAAAAACGATTAGAACCATGGTTAAGCGGTCATCTTTACAATTCCCGCTGCATGCCGGCCGTCCACCCAGACAATC
>JAXZEJ010000117.1:0-1406 GCA_037424205.1 bacterium
GGCGGTTTCGTCGAAGTTGAAGGAGCCGTCGAAGTTGATGCAGATGACTTCGGTGGCGTCGACGAACGGGAAGCCGAGGAAGGCGGCCATCAGGCGGGAGGTGAAGTATTCGCCGCGGCTGACGATTTCGTCAACGGACATTTCCGGAAGGCTGTCGCGCATCCTGGCCAGATCGGTTTCGATGTCGACCGTCAGGCCGAGATCGTCGCGAATGCTGCGGAAGCGGTCCGCAATCATGTTGAAGAGCGGAAGGTAGTCGACGTGATAGGTCACGTGGGCCTGGCAGAGATAGAGCAGGTCCGTGATCTTGTTGTCGCCCTTGAAGCGCTTGCCGGAGGCGGAGGACACGACGAAGCGGCGGGAGGGGTCGGCTTCGATGATGGCCTTGACTTTCTTGAATTGTTCGGCATCGGCAACGCTGGAGCCGCCGAATTTGGTGATTTTGATCATTTTGGTTTTACTCCGAAGCCTGAGGTTCAAAGGCAAGGAAGGATTGTTTTTGGCGAGCGATCTCTACCAGTTCTGCGAGGGAGCGGTCGGAGACGACTTCGTCGGTGAAGTATCCCGTGCCGCGAAGAAGCGAAGGGTCGTATGCAAGGGTGCGGTCAATGACCGGCCTGCCGGCTTCGCCGTTCTTAAGGGAAATCAGATCCTGAATCATGGCGTCGGCCGTCGGACGGCCGCCGGCGCCCTGTCCGACGATGGAGAGGGTGCCCACCACGTCGCCCGTGATGCTGCCGAAATTCAGGTTGTCGTGCACGTTGGCCGGAATCGAGTCGGCGGGAACGAGCACCGGGACGATGCCGACGGCATATCGGCCGCCGCGCCGTTCGCTAAGCATCATCAGACGAATGCTGCGTCCGCGGGCGCGCGACGCTTCGAGAATCTCCTGCGTCACGCCGACGATGCCCGCCGTCGGAATGCCGGCGATGACGGGCGCGCGGTAGGCCAGCGAGGCGGAGATGATCGCCTTGTTGCGAACGTCGGCGCCCGAAACGTCGGCCGTCGGATCGGCCTCGGCATAGCCGAGCGCCTGAGCGCGTGAAAGCGCTTCGTCAAAGGAGAGCCCCTCGCGCTCCATGCGGTCGAGCATGTAGTTGCAGGTGCCGTTGAGAATGCCCGAGACGCCGGTCACTTCGTCGAAGCGGGCCGTCTTCTTGATCATCTCGATCCAGTGCATGCCGCCTCCGCAGCTCGCCTCAAAGAGCAGCGAGACGCCGTTGGCGCGGGCCAGCTCGCAGAGCCCCTGAAGATCGGCTGCCACGGCGGCCTTGTTGGATGTGACGACGTGCTTGCCGGCTGTCAGAGCCGCGCGGATGCAGGCAAGAGCGGGGTCGCGGCCCGACAGGGCCTCGACGATGCACGTGACTTCGGGGTCGTTCAGGATGGTCTCGAACGAATCGGTC
>JAXZEJ010000118.1:0-17230 GCA_037424205.1 bacterium
ACCTCGGTCTAATCGCGATCAGACATTCCCCACTCCCTGCGGGGAGCTACCCCGTCTTCTTATGTGATTTATTCAAAACCCGAAAAGGGCCGGCATCGCGTGAGCGAACCGACCCTTCATTTGATGCACTGATTCAAGGCCGAATCAGCCCGGGAGCCGTGACTCCCAGATGCCGTCACTCACGGATTACTTCTTGACGTCCGTGAAGTCGGCGTCGACCACATCGTCGTCAGCGGGCTTGCTGCCGGCGGCATTGTTGCCCTCCGGAGCGGCCTGCTGCTGGGCGGCGGCAGCCTTGTTCATCTTGTCGCCGATCTTCTGAGCAGCGCTCATCAGGTTTTCGACGGCCTTGTCGATGGCGGCCTTGTCTTCGCCCTTGACCTTTTCTTCAACCGTGCGGATGGCGTCTTCGCAGGCGGCGCGATCGGCACCGTCAACCTTGTCGCCGAATTCCTTCAGGGTCTTCTGAACCTGACCAACAGCGGCGTCGGCCTGATTGCGAGCCTGAGCCAGTTCGGCGCGACGATGGTCTTCTTCCTTGTTGGCTTCAGCGTCCTGCACCATGCGTTCGATTTCGTCTTCGCTCAAACCGGAGCTAGCCTTGATCGTGATGGTGTTTTCCTTGCCGGTGGCCTTGTCCTTGGCGGCCACGTGAAGAATGCCGTTGGCGTCGATGTCGAACGTGACTTCAATCTGCGGCAGACCACGAGCGGCAGGCGGAATGCCTTCGAGGTTGAACTCGCCGAGAAGCTTGTTCGAGGCGGCCATTTCGCGTTCACCCTGATAAACCTTGATGGTCACGGCCGGCTGATTGTCTTCAGCGGTCGAGAACACCTGGCTGTGCTTCGTCGGGATCGTCGTATTGCGCTTGATCATCGGGGTCATCACGCCGCCGAGCGTTTCAATGCCGAGCGTAAGCGGGGTGACGTCGAGAAGGAGCACGTCGCGGCGTTCGCCGGTAAGAACGGAGCCCTGAACAGCAGCGCCGATGGCAACGGCTTCGTCAGGGTTGACGTCCTTGCGCGGATCCTTGCCGAAGAATTCCTTCACAACAGCCTGAACGCGCGGCATGCGGGTCTGACCGCCGACGAGGATGACGTCAGTGATGTCGGACGTGGACGTGCCGGCATCGCGAAGAGCCTTGCGAACCGGTTCGATCGTGCGCTGAACGAGGTCTTCAACAAGAGCTTCGAACTTGGCGCGGGTGATCGTGATGTTGAGGTGCTTCGGACCCGTAGCGTCGGCCGTAATGTACGGAAGATTGATTTCGGTTTCCTGACGGCTCGAAAGTTCGATCTTGGCCTTTTCAGCAGCATCCTTCAGGCGCTGCAGAGCAAGAACGTCCTTGGAGAGATCAACGCCCGTATCCTTGCGGAATTCGTTGATCAGATGGTCGACAAGGCGCTGGTCAAAGTCTTCGCCGCCGAGGAACGTGTCGCCGTTCGTGGAGAGCACTTCGAACTGCTTGTCGCCATCGATGTTGGCAAGGTCGATGATCGAAATATCGAACGTGCCGCCGCCAAGGTCATACACAGCGATCTTGCGATCGGTGTTGCCGCCCTTGTCCATGCCGAAGGCGAGCGCAGCAGCGGTCGGTTCGTTGATGATGCGCTTCACTTCGAGACCGGCAATACGGCCGGCATCCTTCGTGGCCTGACGCTGGGAATCGTTGAAGTAGGCCGGAACCGTAATGACGGCTTCGGTAACCGTTTCACCAAGATAATCCTCGGCGGTCTTCTTCATCTTGCGAAGAATTTCAGCGCTGACCTGCTGCGGAGCGAGCTTCTTGCCCTGAGCCTCAACCCAAGCGTCGCCGTTGTCGGCGCGCATGATCGTGAACGGCATCAGATTGATGTCCTTCTGGACTTCGGCATCGTCGAAGCGGCGGCCGATAAGGCGCTTCACGGCAAAGAGCGTGTTCTTCGGATTGGTCACAGCCTGACGCTTGGCCGGGGCGCCGACGAGAACTTCACCATTGTCCATGTAGGCAACGATGGACGGAGTCGTGCGGGCGCCTTCGCTGTTTTCAATAACCTTGATGTTTTCGCCTTCCATCACGGCAACGGCCGAGTTGGTGGTACCAAGGTCAATACCAATGATCTTCGCCATAGTGGTTTAATCCTCTCAAATAAAACCTTTCGTTCGGAACGTCGTCCTCATAAGGCGCGGCACCGAGCTGCGCAGGAGCGTTCGAACGGTTCATAAACTAACGTGTCCGCATCCGGAATTTCTTCCCTTGCGAACGACCTTAATCCCTATATGGGGATGCCCCATTTTTTTTCAAGCCTTTTGAAGAAGGTTTGTCAAAAAAAATTACATCTCCCCCGACGCACGTTGAAAAAACTAGGAGAACTCAAGGGATTCTCCGTCGCCGCCCATAAAAAAAGCGCCCCTTGACGGGACGCTTTTTTCTCGGATCGCCTTATGCGCAGGCTTTTCAGCCCTGAGCAACGCTCACCATGGCCGGGCGCAGAACACGATCGGAAATCATCCAGCCGCGCTGGAAGACTTCAACCACGGTGCCCGATGCAACACCTTCGGGCGCCGGAACCATGGCGATGGCCTGATGCTTGTGAGGGTCGAACGCTTCGCCCTTCGGATCGACGGGCTTCATATCGGAAACATCAAGAGCATGCATGAACTGACGATAGGTGGCGAGCATGCCTTCACGGACAGGGTTTTCTTCGTCCCCCTTCGTCACATCAAGAGCCTTTTCAAGGCTGTCGACAACCGGAAGCAGGTTTTCAGCGAACTTTTCGATGCCGAACTTGCGGGCCTTCTGAACCTCCTCGGAGGAACGGCGGCGAGTATTTTCAAGCTCAGCCATGGCACGCACATAGAGATCGTAGTGCTCCATCACCTTGGCTTCGGAGAGTTTCAGAGCCGTCTGAAGCGTTTCGATCGTCTGCTCAGGCGTTTCGTCCTGCAGGGCCTTTTCCTCGGCGCATGCTTCATTGCATTCGCACGTCTGGCCGTTTTCAGCGCACTTGCCCGCGCAGCAGCCGGCTTCGTCCTTCACTTCCTGGTTCTGAGTATTTTCAGTCATATGTCACTCCGTATGAGCGTCGCCAAGACGCCTGGAAACTGGGTCGTCCCGAGGACGTCCTCCTCAGGCCGAATAGATTGTTTCATATATGGGGACGCCGCAGCGTTTTTCAAGTCTTTGCCGTCAAAAAAACGGCTTCAGATCCAGCCTGCAGCCTCGCGGCGCACAATCGCAGCATAGGCTCTGATGGCCTCACGCGAGTCATTCAGCGCGGGAATGTAATGAAATTCCGGCTTTGCCTCTCCCTTGAAGCCCGTCAGATACTCACGGCGAAGCTCGTCGTCAATCTCCTCAATCGTCTCAAGGCAATCGGCCGCAAAGCCCGGACAAATCACGTCCACACGCCGCACGCCGGCCGAGGCAATCTCTCTGATGCTGTCAATCGTATAAGGGCGAAGCCACTCTTCACGGCCAAAACGAGACTGGAAGCATACGGTCCAGCAACGCTCCTCAAGGCCTAGTCTTTCAGCAAGCAACCGTGCCGTCCTCAAGCATTGGGACTCATATACGTCACCGCGCTCACTGCTCGCCTGAGGAATGCCGTGAAAGCTCATGACGAGCCGCCCGCCAACGCTCGCGGGCGAACCGTGCTCATTCCAGTAGACCTGAACATGTTCGGCAAGCGCATCAATATACGCAGGATCGTCGTGATAATCGTGCATCGTACGCACGGCAGGCGCATCGACTTGCCCGAGAAGATATTCGCTTACGCCGTCAAGACAGGCTGCGGTCGTCTGAGAGGCATACTGAGCGAACATCGGCATGACCAGCACGCGTCCGACGCCGTCGGCCTTCATTCTGTCCAAAACCGATGCCGTCGACGGATTGCCGTAGCGCATGGACCAGTAGACGGGCATACCCAGTTCCTCCTCCAGAGCTTCGGCCGTGCGCCTTGTATGCACGATGAGCGGGGAGCCTTCCTGGGTCCATACGCCCTTGTAGCGCTCGGCGGACTTCTTCGGACGCGTGCGCAGGATGATGCCGTGCAAAATCGGCCACCACTTCCATCGAGGCAGCTCAACAATGCGGCGATCTCCTAAGAATTCGGCCAAATAGCGGCGGACGGCCTCCTCTGTCGGAGCGTCGGGGCTGCCTGTATTGATCAGAAGCAGCGCAGTCTTGTTCGAATTTTCCATGTAACGACGGGGACGGGAAGGAATCTGGACAGGCTTCATTGTGAGCCGCCAATCTTAAGCAACGCTTTTACCGCTTTCCATAACGATCAACACGACTTCGATCAAGAATGAAGCAAACGGCTGCGGCCCGGAATATAAAAAAACAGCCGCCCGGACTGTTCGAGGCGGCTGCTTGATTGCAAAGGCAGATTCTGGCTCAAGCGGGCTGAGCGTTTCGGCGAGCATTGCGCCACATGATGATCATGGCGCCGGCAATAAGGCTCATCCAGAACTTGCCGATAACCTGGCCCACAACAAAGTCAAGGGAACCGAAGGCAAGCGAAAGGAAGATCACGGAGTCAACAATCGAACCCACAAGACCGGAAAGAATGATGGCCAGCGACAGATGACGTTCGCGAAGCGGCGTATACACGGCAAAGTCGGCAAGCTCGGAGAAAAGAAAGGCGCAGGTCGAGCCGATAATGATGGCCGGTTCGGAAAGGAAGCCGGAAAGAACGGCGCCGGCGGCAATGGCGACAAGCGTCCAGCGCTTGCCGAGAAGGCTCTGCACCGCATCTCGCAGGATAAGCGCGAGGCCAGCAAAAAGAACTGCGGACGGCGACATGATGCCGGGCCAGACCGGAATCAGACAAGGACCGTCAGGAGGACACACAGTACCGACGTTCATCACCACCCAATTGCCAGCGGGAATGGTGAGAATGAAAAGAATGAGGCTGACAAGGCCGACGGTTCGGCCGGAAATGCGAAAAGGCATCTTGCGAATCTCCAGGGGCTACCGAACGGAAAGCCGGCGCGTGCCCAAAAGAAAGAATTGATGAGACTTGACACCCGAGCGGACGGTTTAGCTGCCGGTGTCGAAGAAGCGCATTATACGTTGAGGCAGATAATTAATGTTGCCGGGAGCCTTGCCTTGTGGAAATCCGATATGACCTCCCTCGTCCGGGAAGTCCCCCGTAACGAAGGAACTCATCTCGTCCTTGGTCGGAAGACACCATGCCGGCAGGAACGGATCATTCTTCGCATTAAGAAGGAGCAACGGCACGCGCACGTCCGGAAGAACTGGCTTGGCCGAGCATTTCTGCCAATACTCCATTGCCGAGCGAAAGCCGTGGATCGGCGCCGTGTACGAGTTGTCAAAATCAAACATCGTTCGACAGGCCTTGACATCGGCTTCGCTAATGATGTCCGGAAACTTCTTCGCCTTCGCCTCGAGCTTCTGACGGAGCGTGTGCAGAAACATGTCTGCGTAAAGCGTATTGACGCCCTTGCTGATGCGCTCGCTTCCCGCCACGAGATCAAGCGGCGCCCCGACCGATACGGCAGCCGTCAGAAAGCCGGCATCGGAACCTCGGTCGCCAAGATACTTTGTCAGTTGATTTCCGCCCAAACTCACGCCTACGGCACGAAGCTCGGCATTCGGGAAGCGGCCGTGAACAGTTTTAAGCACCCATTCGCAGTCGTTGCTGTCGCCGGCAAAGTAAGCGCGCGGCAAGCGGTTCATCTCGCCGCCGCAGCTGCGAAAGTGCGCCACAACGCCGCGCCATCCGCGTTCGACACACTTTGCCATCAGAGCCTCGGCATAGTGGCTGTGGCTAGAACCTTCTAATCCATGAAAGTGCACCAGCACGGGCGAAGCCGAATCGGCAGGCTCCGGCTCGGCCCAATCCCAAAGCATGAAGTCGCCGTCGGGCATCTCGACCTTTTCCCGCCTGTACCGAACCGACGGCCTCGGCATGAATTTAGCCGGGATGACGGTTTGAAGATGACCGCCGGGACACCAGGACGGCGCCTTGTAGTCAGGGACGGCAATAGGCATTTCGAGCTCCAGCTTAATGAAACAAACGTGTCGGACAGTCTAGCGCGTTTTTACCTATTCATTTGTAACGCCTTCTCTCAGAGGCGCATCGGTCGCAAATACCGTTCTCCAAAGCGTGAGCACAGCCGCACGCTCCGCTTCAACCATGTCAGGTGAAACGCGAACGGGCACGCCTTCGCCCGCATTGAGACGAATCTCGTGCTGCAACGCGCGATAACGGCGATAGGCCTTGACGGCCGGCGCAGAAACGGCGGGATCAACAAGTCCAAGATCCGCCGCCTTCTCGAGCAACAAAATGTTGCCAAAATTATTGACGAGTTCGGGATGTTCATGCGAATGCGTGAGCACGAACAGCTGCACTACGAACTCCACATCGACCATTCCGCCCCGGTCATGCTTGATATCGAAGAATGCCGTTCGATTCGGATGGCCGTCAAGCATCTTTCTTCTCATTTCCAGCACATTGCCGCGTGCCTCCTCCTGCGTTCTCTTCAGCATGAGAATCTCTCGTCTTTCATCCTCAAAGCGCTTGCCCAAATCAGGGGCGCCTGCTACGAACCGAGCTCGCGTCAGCGCCTGATGCTCCCAGAACCAAGCGCCGTTTCCGTCTGAATTTCTCTGATAGCGGCTAAACATGTCGAAGGACGAGACGATTAGTCCGCTGTCGCCGTTCGGACGCAGGCGAAGATCGACGTCGAAGAGCTTTCCGGATGAGGTCTGGATCGTCAGCCAGCTCATCATCCGACGCACAAGACGACTGTAGACAAGATCAGCCTCCTGATCCGGATCGTCGTAAATGAAAACAAGGTCCAGATCACTGTCGTAGCCGAGCTCCTTTCCCCCGAGCTTGCCGTAACCGATTACCGCAAACTTCGGACGATCACAGTGCTTCTTCGTCATGCTCGCCCACGAAAGGTCAAGCACCTCCTCAAGCACGGCATCGGCAAGGGCCGACAAATGGTCCGCCAGACGCTCCACCGTAAAGCGGCCGTCAAGGTCAGCAATCAGCAGACGGAAGACGGCGGAATGATGAGCGTCTCGAAGCGCATTCATCTGGCGTTCCTGATCGCCATCGGCCTCAACGAGCGCGCGATGAAGCTTGTCGGACCATTCGCTCCAGTCAACGGGCGTAAAGTCGTCCATCTCGTGAATGCGACCGTCAACGAGCTCGTCAAGGATGATCGGATGACGCACGATGTAGTCCGCGCTCCAACGGCTGGCCGCAAGAACTCGACCCACGCGCTCCGCAGCCTTGGGATATTGTGAAAGCAGCGCCACGTAAGTCGAGCGCCCCGCGATCGATTCAAGAAGCTTCAGATAACGCGAAAAAACCTCGACTGCCGGCACAACGCGAGGGCCGTCCTTCGGAAGCCACGCCGGACAACCTTCGGCCACCACAGGTATCAGGCTCTGAAGGCGCTTTCTCGCCTCGTCGGACAGACTCTTTCCCGATCGCGCCGAAGCCAGGCGCATGATGCGCGAAACCAGTTCATCGACATCCTCACCGTAACCCAGAGCCTTAAGCTTGGTAGCAAGCGCCTCGCCTGCACTTGACGTGCCCGTCTCCCAGCCGGTCGGCCAGTCGGAAGCATCCGCCGCAGGCTCGTGAACCTGAAAGACGCTGTCAAAGGCATGGGCGACATATTCACGGACGCCATCAAGACGAGTCCAGAGCTCCTGTTCAGGCATGCCCAACAAACCGGCAACATTCGTCAGGCCAGCTCCTTCCTTCGGGAGGCGCTGAGTCTGCTCGTCGTTGACATATTGAATGGCATGCTCGACATTACGCAAAAACACATAGTGCTCGGAAAGCCGCTGAGCCATCTCGGCGGAAATTCCGCCGTCTCCCGCGAGTGCCTTGAGCATCGGCAGAGTCTCGCGACCGCGAAGCAGCGGATCCCGCCCGCCGCGAATGACCTGAAGCGTCTGCGTCAGAAATTCGATTTCCCGAATGCCGCCTCGACCGAGCTTGACGTTGATGCACGTGCCGCCGCGAGCAAGCTCGCGCCTTGCCGTTTCGGCCCTGATCATCTCATGAAGCCGGGTAAGCGACGATATCGCATTGAAGTCCAGATACTTTCTAAAAACAAAAGGGCGCACTAGCGACGAAACATTTTTCTTCTGCTGCTCGAACTCCTCACCCGACGTAAAGACCGGTTCATTGACGATGCGTCCCTTGAGCCAGGCAAAGCGCTCCCAATCACGGCCCTGCGTATAGAGATACTCCTCAAGCATGTCGGTCGAGCAGACAATCGGCCCGGAGTCGCCGTTCGGACGCAGGCGCATGTCGACACGGAAGACGAAACCCGGTCCTTCAATGTCATTCAGGGCCGGGATCACGCGCCGGGCCAGTCGTTCATAGAACTCCTGCACGGTCAGCGTGCGGCGCGCATTGGGAAATTCGGACGTAGCCCTTGTCTCTCCATCCTCGTCAAATAAAAAGATGAGATCGATGTCGGACGAGACATTGAGTTCGCGGCCGCCAAGCTTGCCCATGCCTACGACCATCAGATCCTGAGGACGCCCCGACATGCCGAAGGGAATGCCGTAACGCTCTGCAAGCTCCCTTGCATTGACTCTCACCGTCGCCGTGACGGCCGTCTCGGCAAAATCACTCATCAGCCTGACAACTTCGAAATAGTCGATGCGGCCCGTCGCATTGCGCCCGATGATGTTCACAATAAGCCTGCGGCGCATCTCCCTGAGCTTCATTCGAAGCGTCTGACTGTCAGAAGCGCCGGCCATCTCAACCTGCATATTCTCTCGCGAGAAAGTCTCTTCCGCAAGTTTCTCAAAGTGTGCGAGACACGCCTGTGCATCCTCCCCGGGATGCATGGCTGACAATGATCGCGCAACAAATGGAGAGAAACGAACGACATCCTCAAGAGTCAGTGATGGCATGAAGGACTCCGAAAGCAAAGAAGTATCTGTTGAATGCATGGGCTTACCCATCAAATCATTCTAGCCAAATCGAGGGACAAGACGGCTTTCAACGTTTCGTAGGGGACTGAAAAGAAGTTCTATGGAATCTCTGGTCCGTGCAGTAAAATGCCTGTCAAAAGGTCTCAGACTCTGCTCAGCCGCCAAATGAACAACAAGTTTTTCCGCCGCCGCTCGATCAGCCACAGAGGACGCGGAAACTTTGCACCGCGACTTAATCTCTCACATCCGCTTGTCAAGCTTGCGATCTGGTTCTATTTCATTGTCTGCATTCTTGTCATCTGCACACGCGTCTTCTTCACAACGCAAGCGGACCGCTATCGCGACCAGATCTCCGATCTCGTCTCCGAAGCCATCGGCGTCGAAGTTCGTGCGAGCGAATTCTCCGCAGGCTTTGAAAAATTCTGGCCCGTCATCACCGTCCGCCACGTAGAGCTTTCACGACCGGGCGGTCCGGTTTCGCTTACGCTTCCTGAAGTCAAGGCCAATATTGCCTGGGCCTCGATTTGGCATCTCGAACCCCGTTTCCGGCTTCTTCGCATCACCGACCCCAACCTGAGAATCACCAGGCTTGACAAGTCGACCTTCGACGTTGCCGGTTTCGTCATCAGTCTTCCGTCGCTTTCCAGCGAAACTCTGAACGCCGACATTGCCTACACGGACAACAGAATCGCAGCCTGGTTCCTTGCTCAAGAAAAGCTCGAGCTCGTCAACGGAAACATCACCTATGACGACCGCTACAGTCCCGGAGCTCGAGAAGTACGCATCACCAATTCCAATCTGGTCCTTGAGCAGAGGATACTTGACTGGCGCGCCGCCCTTGACGGCACCGCACACATCAGCGGTGACGAAGATGCCGGGAAGCCCGGCGAATATTTCACCGCCACCACCCACATCGAACGAAGCTTTTTCACCGACACCAGGAATCCGCTGACCTGGAAGGGGAAGACGTATCTGCGCCTCACTCATGCCGACGTGGCAAAACTGCTCAGCCGCGCCGGATTCCCGAAGATCATGTCCTCGGGATCAGGAGCGGCTGAAGTCTGGGCCGACTTTGCAGACGGCCACATCACGAACGCCACGGCTGACGTGGCGCTCCTCAACATTCACACACAGCTTGGAAAAGCCCTCGAACCGCTTCGCCTTGCTTGGCTTGAATCCCGCTTTTTCTATGAGGGCTCCTACGGCGACTGCTCGGAACACACCTTCGGCGTGAAGCACATGGACTTCATGACTGCCGACGGCCAGCACCTCAAGCCCACCGACGTCTCAATCTCCGTCAAATCCGACAGCTCCGGCAAAGTCACCAACGGCTCCGTCTCCTTCTCGCGTCTGGACATCGGTTCCATTGTCACTCTCATTCCCGAGCTTCCATTCGACACGGCTTTGGGTGAGTTCATCAGAACCCACAAGCCGGCCGGCTACCTGAAAGACGTGAGCGTCGCCTTTACGGGTGACCCGTCGGATCCGTCCAACTGGCGCGCCACTGGCGCCTTCAAAGACCTCTCCCTTCAGGCCGCCGGCAACATTCCGGGTTTCAGCTCCCTGTCCGGCTCAATCCAACCCATCAAAAACGGAGAAGGATTCCGCGTAACCCTTGACAGTCCCAAGTCGACACTCTCCTTCCCCGGCATCTTCCGCCACCCGGACATGCATTTCGACACGCTTAAAGCAACCGCCGAAATCATTCCGTCCCCGGCTCTTGCCGTCCGCTTCCCGTCCTTCGAGGCCTCAAGCCCCGATGCCGCACTGAAAGGCAGCGGCAGCTGGAAGGCAACGGGAGGCCCGGGCACGCTTGAACTTAACGGCACAATCAGCCGTGCTCAGGCATCTGCCGTTCCCAAATACATTCCGCTCGTCGTAGGCGACGGCGTACTTGACTGGCTCGAAGCCGCCATTCTCGGCGGCAGCGGCTCCAACGGAACTTTCATCGTCAAAGGCCCGCTGGCGCTCTTCCCCTGGGACGGTGAACACAAGGACGCCGGCCATTTCGCCATTGAGGCGGACTTGAAGGGCGGCCGACTCGACTTTCTGCCGTCCCACGTCCGAAAACCCGACGGTCGATGGGAAACTGCATCCAGCTGGCCGGTTCTCAACAATATCAACGCACACCTTGCCTTTATCGGAAACGGCTTTGAAGTCCGAGGCAAGAGCGCGACCTCGTACGACCTCAAGGCGAGCGACGTCGTCGTCGGCATGAAGTCCTATATCGGCTCCCCCCTTGTCGTCCAGGGACGCGCCCAGGGCGACCTCAGCCGCGTGCTCCGCTACCTCAACCAGGGAAAGATGCTTAACGACATTCTTTCCTCCGCCTTCTCGCAGAGCAAGGGCAGCGGCAAAACCGACGTGCGCATGAACCTCAGCATTCCGCTGTCGGGCGACATTGCCAAAAATCTCAGCGTGAACATTGATGCGGACATCCGAAACGGCACCTTCAATTACGGGCTCAATCTGCCCACCGTCAGCAATCTCAATGGCAAACTCCACATTACCGAAAAGAGCGTTTCAACCCCCGTGCCCCTGACGGGCAGAAGTCCCGGCGGGAAACCCGTCAAGGTCACTGCTGAAACGACCGACGGCATTCTGACGCTCGGCATCGACGCCGAACCGACAACAAGCGAATTCGAGCATTTTCTCAACCTCGATTTTGCCGAACCATTCTTCAAGAAGGTTTCCGGCACGGCTGCCGTTCATGTTGATGCCGAAATTGGCCTCACCAAGCGCTGCCTCGCCTTCACAGGCAGTACGGATCTAGCCGGTGTTGTAAGCACCCTGCCCGAACCCTACGAAAAAGCGCAGGGCATCAAATGGCCTACGACCTTCAGCGTCACACTCCCAGATAATGCCATGACTGTCGGCGTATCCAGTCCGAAACGCGCAGCAGTAGACCTTCGCTTCATGCGTCGCGAGAACAGTCTGACACTCAACAACGGCTTTATCGGCCTCGGCGCCAGCCGCATGCAGGCCCCAGAAGACGGCGTCACAATACGCGTAGAGACGCCGCGCGCCTCTCTCGACGACTGGACGCCCTACATTCTTCAAGATGAAAAAAACGGTGCAGACAAAACGAACGGCTCCGATTCGGCAGTTGACCGCATTTCGGTCGTTGAAGCCGAAATCGGCTCCGTTTTCTGGTCCAACAAGGAATTCCGCAACCTTGATCTGACGGCACGCCGCTTTGCCAAGAACGACTGGCACATACGCATCGCCGGCGACGATGCTGCGGGACAGGTCGAATTCCACCCTGCATCCGAGAACGCCCATTCGCTTCTAAAGATCAATCTCACGCGCTTTGCACTTCCTGACGACAAAGCCGCATCTTTCGTGCCGAGCACAAAACAGGAAGCCGTCACAACCGCGACCGACCTGCCTGACATTTCCCTCGTCATCGATAATCTCAAGGTTGGGAAACGTCAGATTGGTAAGGTTGAGCTCGAAGCGAGCAAGGCAATCGAGGCGGGCAACATCGTATGGCGCATCAATGAAGCCGTTCTTCGGAATGCCGGAAGCGTCATCCGCGCACGCGGCAGCTGGGTACGCACCCCAGGAAAATCTGGCGAAACCTCGCTCGCCATTG
Organism: bacterium; assembly: GCA_037424205.1. GTDB lineage: Bacteria > Pseudomonadota > Gammaproteobacteria > Burkholderiales > Burkholderiaceae_F > Sutterella. Next base: position 12,516 of record JAXZEJ010000118.1, read on the forward strand.
ACGGCAACATTCCCGACGCAGGCAAGCTGCTGACCAGCCTCGACATCCCGCACGCCATCAATGGGGCGCCCACAACGGTTCACGCGGACCTATCTTGGAGCAACGCGCCGCACCGTCCGGATCTAACCACCCTCAGAGGCTCCTTCACGAGCGAGATGAAGCGCGGCGAATTCCTTCAAATCGAACCCGGCGCAGGCCGACTGCTTAGCCTTCTCTCAATGCAGCACCTGATGCACAGGCTCACGCTTGATTTCAGAGATGTCCTCGGCAAGGGCTTTGCCTTCGACTCCGCCCAAATTGCCGGTACGGTTCGAGACGGCCTAATCAATATTCCGAAAGCCTCCGTCCTCGGCTCGTCTGCCACTGTGATCATGGGCGGCGGCATCAACCTTCCTCAAGAGACGCTGAACCTTAACGCCATCATTCTGCCCGCCATCAATGCCGGCGGCCCCGCGCTCGCGCTCTCGATCGTCAATCCAGCCATCGGCATCGGAACCTTCCTCACGCAGTGGATTCTCAAGGATCAGCTTTCAAACATGTTCCGCATGGAATATGTCATCAAGGGAACCTTTGACGAACCTGTGGTAGAGAAGGCCGTTCGCGCCCAACCCGGCGCCCCTCTGGAATCCGGCGAGCTCGCCCGCCCGTATTTCCAGTAGAACGCATCCGCTACAATGTTTGGACACACTTTCCATTTTTTCATACACCATGCGCATTTCCGCCTGTCAAATGATTTCGGGCATTGATCCCGAACAGAACGTTCTTGACGCCGTCAATCTCATTTCCGCATCAGCTGACTCCGGCGCCGATCTTGTCGTTCTTCCTGAAAACTTTGCCCTGCTTGCAGGCGATGCCGCCAACCTCGGCATTGCCGAAACCGCCGGCGACGGTCCGATTCAGGACAGCATTCGAATGGCCGCCATGCGCTGCAGGCTCTGGATCGTGGCAGGCTCGATCCCGCTCAAAGGGGAAGATCCCTCTCACTACACTCAGTCTTCGCTCGTCTTCGATCCCAACGGCAACATCGCTGCACGCTACGACCGCATTCACCTTTTCCGTCTTCAGAACAAAGGCGAGTGCTACGACGAACGCGTCTATATCGACCCCGGCCAATCTCCCGTCACATTCAAGATGACAACGTGGGACGGCGATGCCATTTCAGTCGGCCTTTCGCTGGGCTATGACCTGCGCTTCCCCGAACTTTTCCGCAGTCTCTCCCAGCCCGACCTCATCGTGCTGCCCGCAACCTTCACTGAAATGACCGGCCGCGCCCATTGGGCTACGCTTCTTGCCGCCCGTGCCATCGAAAACCAGTGCTTCATCGCTGCAGCCGCTCAGGGCGGACACCACGCCTGCGGCCGCCGCACATGGGGGCATTCCAAGATCATTGACGCCTGGGGCGGCACCGTCAGCGAGCTTGCTTCCGGCAAGGGCATTGTGATCGGCAACTTCGAGCGCAGTCAGCTCGAAAACGTCCGAAGCACGCTTCCCGCGCTCTCCTCGCGCACGATCTACTGAACTCATGACGACTGACACTTCCTCGCTTGAGCGGCTCCAAGCCGCTCAAGCGCTTTTTTACTCCAACTCCGATCTTGACGACGCCGCACTGCTGCGAGTGTTGGGACGCATGACGCCTGCCGGCGCCGACTGGGCCGACATCTATCTGCAGCAAACCGTCTCTCGATCCTGGATTCTTGACGAAGGCGCCGTCAAGACCGGCGGTTTTTCCATTGACCGTGGAGCTGGTCTTCGCACCGTTTGCGGCGAAACCTCTACGCTCGCCTACACGGACGTGCTGACGTCCGCTTCGCTTCTTGATGCCGCCAGCACGGTGGCCGCCTCGACGGGCTATGCCCACGAAAACGGTCCTGGCCTCATTATTCCCGCCGTCCTTTCGCCAGGCGCCTATACGCCTTGCTGCGGAATGGAGGACGCGGCTTCCAACATGCATACGCCGCAGGCGCTTGCCATCATTCGAGAAGCCGATGTCATGGCGCGCGAAGCCGATCCGCGCATTACGGATGTCGTTGTTACGATGCAGTGCGAAACGGATGCAACCCTTCTGTGCCGTCTTGACGGCCGGCTTGCAGGCGATGTCCGCCCCATGGTCTACCTCTCCATTTCCGTCATTGCTTCTGAAAACGGCCGGCGCGAACGCGCGTCCGCCGGAGGCGGCGCACGCGCCGGACTCGATTTTTTCACCCGTGATCGCATCCGCAAGTGGGCGTACGACGCCGCAGCCGAAGCAATTCACAATCTAAGCGCCGCCCCAGCTCCCGCCGGCGTCATGCCGGTTGTTCTGGGGCCTGGCTGGCCCGGCATTCTGCTTCACGAAGCCGTAGGCCACGGACTTGAGGGCGACTTCATACGCAAAGGCACGTCTGCCTTCACAGACATGCTGGGCAAGCGCGTCGCCTCACCGGGCGTCACGGTTGTCGACGACGGCACGATTCCGCTTGCCCGCGGCTCCATCGGTGCTGATGACGAAGGCACCCCCGCCTCACGCACAACACTCATTGAAGACGGCATTCTCACGGGCTACATGCATGACCTGACGAGCGCCCGAATTCTAGGCACGACCCCAACGGGCAACGGCCGTCGTGAAAGCTTCGCAACGCTTCCGCTGCCACGCATGACGAACACCTTCATGACGCAGGGCGACTGCGATCCTGCCGACATAATCAAATCGGTAAAGCGCGGCATCTACGCAAGCAACTTCAGCGGTGGTCAGGTCGACATCACCAACGGCAAGTTCGTCTTTGCAATGAGCCGCGCCTGGATGATCGAAAACGGCAGACTCACGCGTCCCGTTCGAGGCGCCATGCTCTCAGGCTCCGGACCTGAAGCGCTCAAGCACATTCCGCTCATCGGCAACGATCTCTCGCTTGACGAAGGCACCGGACAGTGCGGCAAGGACGGCCAGCAAGTGCCGGTAGGCGTCGGCATGCCGACCATCCGCATTGACGCGCTTACGGTCGGCGGAACTGCCGAAGGCGGCGCATAGCGATTTAAGACTGCGGTTTATAATGCAAAGATTCCCTTCAGACAGGAACATAACGTGTTCAAATCGTTCAAACTAATGACGCCCATCGTGTGGCTCACGAGACTGCTCGTCGGCGCCTACCCCCATTGGCAGGGCTGCGCGCCGTCCTCGAAGCAGCGCATCTATTTCGCCAACCACACAAGCCATCTCGACACGATTGTGATTTGGGCATCGCTGCCGCCGCAGCTTCGCCCCTTCGTGCGCCCGGTCGCCGCCAAGGACTACTGGGAGAAAGGCCTGCTTCGCCACCGCATCGCTCTTGAAGAGCTCAACGTTGTACTCGTCGACCGTCGCCGCACAGAACACAGCAACCCGCTCGATCCTCTGCGACAAGCCCTGCAGGAAGGTTCCTCCCTCATCATCTTTCCGGAAGGCACCCGCCGACCGCAGCCCCTGCCGAGTGACTTCAAGTCCGGCATCTGGCGCCTGATGAAGGAGTTCCCGCAAGTTGAGCTTATTCCCGTCTACATCGAGAATCTGCACCGTGCCATGCCCAAAGGCGTGTTGCTTCCCGTGCCCACCGTCTGCTCCATTCGCTTCGGCGCACCGCTCGAACATTCTCCTGAAGATCTGAAGGAGGACTTCCTTGAACGCGCCCGCCAGGCCATCATCTCCCTAGCACAGCCATGAGACTCGGATTCACAATTCAGGAAGCCTACGTCTTCCTGCTCGTCGGCCTCGCATTTCTTGCCGCCGCCGGCACCGTCTATGCGAACTGGGCGCTCAGCCGCAGCTCCGACCCCGAGCAGCGCGCCCGCCTGCTTGCCGTCAATGCCCGTGTGCGCATGTCCTGGTGGCTCATCGTCATCTTCACAATCGCCTTTGCTCTCGGACAGGCCGCACTTCTCGTCTTCTTTGCACTTATCAGCTTCTTCCTGCTGAGAGAGTTCATCGCGATCACGCCTACAAAGCCCACCGATCACAACGCACTTGCCGTCGCGTTCTACATTGCCATTCCGGTTCAATACGCGCTAATCGGCTTTGACGTTTCGTACTTCGTCACGCTGTTCATTCCGACCTATCTCTTCCTTGCGCTGCCGGTCATCATGGCCATCACGAAGGATACGGAACGCTATCTCGAACGCGTTGCCAAGGTTCAGTGGGGCATCATGCTTTGCGTCTTCTGCGTGAGCCATGCGCCTGCAATCGCAACAATCGATCTGACCCGCTACAACTCGTCCGGTCCGCTCCTGCTGCTCTTCTTCCTGCTTGTCGTCTTTGTCAGCGACCTCGCCTCGAGCATCGCGAGTTCGTTCTTCGGCGGCAAAACCCTGAGCTTCAACTCCAACCGCACGGTCAAGGGAACGCTCATCGGCTCCTTCTGCGGCGTGCTCGCAGGCGCAGCCATGTTCTGGATCACGCCCTTCCGCGCCTGGCAGGCCGTCATCATGGCCATCATCATTGCAGCCTCCTGCGTAATGGGCGACATGGTGATCAACTCCGTGCGCCGCAGCATGGGCGCCACGCGCCTTGCCGGCGAAGGAGACATCTACATGACGCGCGGCACGCTCGCGCGACTTGCTCATCTCACCTTCGCCGCACCGGTTTTCTATCACCTGACGGTCACGTTCTTCATTCTTTACAAGGACGCGTTCTAAAACGAAGGCAACAAACATAAAAAAACCCCGGAGCCTTTTGGCTTCGGGGTTTTTTATTAACTGTCGCGACCTTG
>JAXZEJ010000119.1:0-1508 GCA_037424205.1 bacterium
TCAAGAAATGACGAACCGGCTGGTTATACAGCCAGCCGGTCCGAGATTCTGGGTTGTTTGTGACTGGTATAACCGGGCATGGCAATGCCGGCATCTTCTCGGGATTCAATAATCTTTTGGATATTTCGCAAGATCCAAAATACGGCACCTTGGTCGGGTATACGGAGTCTGAAATCGGCAGCTATTTCTGTGATTATTTGGAAGAGGCTGCGCAGACATTGGGCATGTCATGCGATACGCTCATGGGAAAGTTGCGAGAATACTATGACGGGCATTCTTTCGATAGAGAGTGCTCAACCCATGTGTTTTGCCCGTGGTCTGTCTTGAACTTTCTGGGAAGCAGCCGGTTTAGGTTTGATAATTATTGGTTCCAGTCCGGTGGTCAGCCTGACGTTCTGATGGATTTTCTTGCTCAACGGAAGCTTGAAGAGCCGCTGGATTTTCTCAAGAGCGTTCCGATGAGCTCGAAAAAGCTTTTTTCGAGTGCGCCATGTCACAAGATGAATGTCGATGTACTGCTGCATCAAACCGGTTATCTGACTATCCGTGCGACAAATGCGGCAGGTAATTATCTGCTTGGCTATCCGAATCGTGAGGTTGAAGCTTCCATGGCTCAGCTTTACGCTCAAGTAATGGTTGATGATGCCGATTTTGAGTCGGACGATATTCTGAACTACATGTTGGAAGGGGATGTCGAGGAAACCGTCCGCTTTGTCAACAAGGTTTTCAACTCACTGGACTATCAACGATATCCGGTTCGTGATGAGGCTTCCTTCAGAGGCGCTTTGCAGATTCTCATGATCGGGTTGTCATTGCGTCCTCATGTTGAGGTGCATGCGGCTCGAGGACGAAGCGACATGGAAGTAGAGGCAGGAGATTACTACTGGGTTTTTGAGTTCAAGTTCGCAAAGACGGGCGAGGATTCCAAGGCACTGTGCCGAGAAGCAGTAGAACAGATTCGTCAGAAGGCGTACGGCAGCACGCTTCATGGAAAGAAGCTCATTCGGGTGGGAATGGTCTTTGACGAACAACAGCGGCAGCTCACCGATTGGCAGACGCTGTAACGCCTTTTGGCCAAGTTTGATGAACTGCAAAGAAAAGAGGAGCGGTCCTTGTGAGCCGCTCCTCTTTTCATCTATCGGTCATAAAAGCCGGGTTCAAGCCTTGATGAACTGCACAATGCAGTCGGCGGCCACGATGCCGCTAGTGTAGGCGGTGCCGAGTGCGGCGCCTTCGTTTTCATAATAGGGAGAGCAGTAGAGGCTGCCGTTGTCGACGCCCGCGACATAGAGGCCGGGAATCGGATCCTGAGCCGGGGTGAGGGCGCGGCAGTATGCGTCGGTCTTGACGCCGCCGAACGTGCACCAGATGGACGGTTCGTATTCGACAACCCAGAACTTGGTGCCCTTGAGTTCCTTGAGCAGGTAGCCGCTCTTGTAGAACTCGTCGTCGACGCCCTTGCGGCAGAGCTCGTTGTACCTTTCGACGGTCTTTTCGAGGTTTTCGAG
>JAXZEJ010000120.1:0-1576 GCA_037424205.1 bacterium
TTCGCAAGCGTGCTCGCGAAATGATGATGCCTCGCTGCTATGTCTGTCCGGAATGCAACGGCCGCGGTCCGTGCGTCGGCCAGGTTCCGGGATTCGGCGGCATGGGTGCAAGCCGCGGCTTCCAGGCGAACTATGATTCGCTCGCAGCCGTACAGCTCAACAGCCGCGTGGTTCACGGCGTTCACGTTCCCGATACCTCCATCGACTTCTTCGGGACGAAGATCTCGATGCCTGTCGTAGCTGCGCCGACCGGCGGCACGACGTACAACATGGGCGGCAAGCTGACCGAAGAAGAATTCGTGACCGCCATCTGCGGCGGCTGCACGAAGGCCGGCACCCTCGGCGCCGTTGCCGACGGCATCGGCGATCCGCTCGAAGTCTTTGAAAAGCGTCTCGACACGCTCAAGCGCCTCGGCTTCAAAGCCATCGTCGGTCTCAAGCCCCGTCTCAACAAGGACATCATCGAACGCATGAAGCTCGCTGAAAAGGCCGGCGTCGTTGCACTTACGATCGACCTTGACAGCGCCGGCCGAGCCGCACGCGCCACGAAGGGCCAGACGGTCGAGCCCAAGACACTCGATCAGCTCAAGGAACTTGTCAAGGCTTCTCCTCTTCCCCTCCTCTTCAAAGGCATCATGACGCCTGACGAAGCCGAGCTCTGCATCCAGGCCGGCGCCGCCGGCATCGTGGTTTCCAACCACGGCGGCCGCACGCTCGCCGACACCCCGGGGACGGCAGCCGTTCTGCCGCGCATCGCCGATACGGTCAACGGCCGTTGCTACATCATGGTCGACGGTACGGTTGCCCGCGGCACCGACGTTGAAAAGTACATCGCCATGGGCGCTCAGTGCACGCTCGCCGGCCGCCACTTTGTCCGCGCCGCACACGGCGGACTCGCTGACGGCGTTGCACTCTTTGCGAACAAGATCCGCAGCGAACTTGCCGTCGGCATGGTGCTTACCGGCGCCCAGCGCGTCTCCGACATCAACCGCAAGATGGTTGTCATTCCGAAGGACTATCTCGCCTAACGCCTGATTCGTTGCGGTAACTGCGCGGCCGGTTTGATCTTTCTTCCCTATCGGATCGAATCGGCCGCTTTATATTTGTCTCCGGGAAAACGGCTCCTCACCCTTGCGTTATTTCCTGAGATTCACTCTCAACTCTTGTCTTTCAGATCAACCGATGGCATTATCAAAGAACGCATCTTTGATTCTGTTCACTCATGTTTGCCGTCGATCTTTCCTATGACATCGTTCCTGCCGACCAAGCTTCGCCAGGCATCAGCAACACCTTGATTCGCGCGCTTGAAGCCATTGAGAGCGAACGCTCCCTGCAGGGCGCCGCCAAAAAACTCGGCTTTTCCTACCGTTACTTCTGGGGGCGCATCGAGCATTGGGAGGATACTCTCGGCCAGAAGCTCGTGCTTCGAGAACAGGGCAAGCCGGCTTCGCTTACGCCTCTCGGCACCAAGCTCCTCTGGGCTGAACGAAACGTGGCCGCACGCTATCAGATTCAGTTGGAAAAGCTTCGAACCGAACTGAATTCCGCAATCGCCTCCGCATGCGATCCGGATGCC
>JAXZEJ010000121.1:0-2178 GCA_037424205.1 bacterium
GCTCTTCCGATCTTGAGAATTGTCATCTCTTGGCGGCGTTTGTTCTTTCCAAATTGCCGCCCCGATTCCGTCCATCATTCGAACGTGAGCCGGCCGCATTCACCAACCGCAAAAAAGCCATCCGAACCTCGATGTCCGGATGGCTTTGTTCTGCTTTGAACGACTGAAGCGAAAAGCTTAATCCTCGAAGTGCTCGACCGTATTCCACAGCAGGCGGCAGCCGCTCATGAAGTCTTCGATCTTCATAGTTTCATGCGGATTGTGCGAGCCATTCTGGTTGGCAACGAAGATCATGGCCACGGGAACGCCGGCATTGCCGATGACGGCGGAGTCATGACCGGCGCCGCTCGGAAGACGGCGGACATTGATGTCGCACTTGCCGGCGATGCCGTAAATCTTGTCGGAAAGCGCTTGGTTGACGCCGGCCGGACGCGTCGTGAGCGGCTTGTCAAACTCGAACCTCACGCCGCGCTCGGCGGCGATGGCTTCGGCTTCTTCGACGAGAAGATCATGGAAGCGCTGCGCCGTATCGAGGCTGAGGCTTCGCATGTCTGTCGTGAAGCTCACTTCGCCCGGGATCACGCTGATGGCGGCAGTATCGGACGTGCGGAGAACGCCGACTGTAAAGACGAGGTCCTCGCCTTTTTCAAGCCAGGCGTCCCAGTGCTTGTCCATGCGGTTGAGCAGTTCGGCCGCGGCCATCACGGCATCATGGCGGTACTGCTTGTCGACGGCGCCGGAATGAGCCGTTTCGCCGATGCAGCGCACCATCTTGTGGCGAACGTTTCCGCGGATGCCCGTAACCACGCCGACGCGATGCGTTTCGCTGCTGTCGAGCGTCGGCCCCTGCTCGATGTGAAGCTCGAGGAAGGCGGCGATCTTAGAAAGATCGATCAGGGGCTTGCCCGCCGTGATGGCGGAAACGTCGTAGCCGCAGGCGGCCATGCATTCGCCAAGCGTCGTCTTGCCGGAGCGGTGCTTGAGCGCCGTGTCAGCAGCGGTGAGCTGGCCCGTAAAGGCGAGCGAGCCGACGTAGGCCTTGCCGAAGAAGCTGGATTCCTCGCATCGGATGATCGCCACCACGAAATCGCGGGCCGGCGTGAAGCCGGTATGGCGCATCCACCAGGCGACGGTCAGAGCGGCAACGATGCCTGCGAGACCGTCATAGTTGCCGCCTTCGGGCACGCTGTCGGCATGACTGCCGGAGACGATTGCGGGGAGCGCGCGATCGCGCCCGGGCAGGCGCATCCAGACGTTGCCTGCGGCGTCCTCCGAGATCTCCATGTCGAGCTTTTCGCCGATGGAGCGCAGGTAGTTGACGACGGCGGTTTCGGTGTCGCCGTAGCCCTGGCGGGTGACGCCCAGAGCGGTCTTGCTCATGGAACGGATGGTTTCGAAGACTTCGGTGGCGAAGCCGGTGCCGAGTGCGAGGAATTCAGTGGTCATTTGAATGGCTCAAGTGGTTGAAGGTGCAGGTCCTCATGCGATCGGAGGCGGCGGCACGGAAATCCGGGGAATCCGAAATCCCCCGCCTCTGAGGACTCTTTAAATTTTAATCAGCCGAGGAAGAACATGCCGGCCGTCATCACAACGAGTGCGACGATGCAGGGCAGCGCCGTGCGCTTGACGACTTCCATCGGATTGACGCCTGCAATGCCCGTCAGGACGATGAGGCAGCCGGCCACCGGGGACATCGTGCGACCGATGCCGCCGGCCATCTGAGCAACGGCGCCAAGCTGGACGATGGTCATGCCGAAGTCGGAGGCGTGCGGAACGATGGACTCATTGAAGGCAAGAGCGGCAGCGTTGCCGGAGCCCGAAACGATGGCCATCAGGAAGGGACCGATGGCGGCCGACAGCATGGCCACGGACTGGGAACCCTTCATGGCTTCGATGAGAGCGTCGGTCAGACCGATGGACTTCATGCCGCTCGCGAAAAGAGAGGCCGCGGCAATCAGGATCACGACGTTGTTGAAGCCGTCGCCCGCCCCCTTGCAGAAGCGCTTGGAGACCTCACCGGCACTCTTACGATGAAGGATGCCGACGATCATGCCGATAACGACGCCGATCAGCATGCAGACGGGCACAGTGAAGATGGCGGAAGAAAGAACGCCGACCTGCTTGGAGGCGAGAACGAGAAGAACGAGCGGAACAACCGGGACAACGGCCATGAACGGA
>JAXZEJ010000122.1:0-7061 GCA_037424205.1 bacterium
CGGCTTTCCTTCAAAGCGCGAACTTCGTAAGTTTTTTGAGTGCCTTTGAATTCACCCTTGAAACTGCCGATGTTCACACTTATCGGTTCGTTGATCAAATTTTTAAAGAACTTCACTGTTTGAACAGTGTAGGAATTTAATTCTACAGAACAAAATTCCATTTGTCAAATCTTTTTTCGATCCGACTATTGCTTTGACTCCCGAAGAAGTCAGGAGGCGTATTATGCACAAGTGTTTTTGGATTGTCAAGATCCCTAAAAATTATTTTTGCAGTTCTCTCATGCTTCGCTATTCCGTTACTCCAGATCCCCATTCTCACCTTCTCCGCCTGTCCCTGGAGTTCGAACCTTCTCGCCATACCGTCTCATTCCACATGCCCGCATGGACAAGTGGCAGTTACCTGATTCGCGACTATGCCGGCCGTATCCGCGGACCACGAACCACTACCGGCAAACTCAATCAAATTGACAAAAACCACTGGACCCTCTCCGGCCTCACGCCCGGCTCCACCATCCGCATCTACTGGGATGTTTTCGCATATTCTCCCGGCATTCATGACGCATGGATAGACGACTACCGAGGCTTCTTCAATCCCGCCGCCGTCCTTCTCATTCCCGAAGGTCATGACGGACCATGTTCCCTCAACTTTTCGGATGGCACGTTCGTTCCGCATTGCAGTATGGAAGCCGTCAGCGATCGCACTTTTGCAGCCTCCGACCTTCAGGAGCTTCTAGACACCCCTGTCACCTTCACGAACGAAACAGTAGAACATTCCATTCACAATCTCACTATCAAAGGCATTCCGCACAAACTGGTCTTTACCGGACCTGGCGTCTCTTCTCTCAACACTGATTTCATCCTGCACGATGTCGAAGCTATCCTAAGAGCCACCTTTGAATTCTGGGGTGCCGTTCCATTCAAGCACTACATATTCCATATCCAAACAGGACCCCACCTCTACGGGGGACTGGAACACGAATCCTCCTGCGTTTTACAAACGGACGCGTTCGCACTTCCTAGCACTGGGGAAACCTCCCGTTCGGAAGGCTACGAAGACTTTCTTACCCTCTTAGCTCACGAATACTTTCACGCATGGCTTGTTAAATTTCTGCGTCCCTCCGTATTCCTTCCCTACTCGCTTGACCGAGAGTCTCACACTCATGATCTTTGGATCTTTGAAGGCTTTACCACCTACTACGAGAACCTTCTTCCACTTCGTGCCGGCATTATTGATAGAGATCAGTTTCTCTCCCTCACATCCGCCCGCTTCAACCGCGTGCGGGAACGCAACGGTTTCTTCGCCGAATCTCTATCCGACGCCAGCTTCAACGCATGGACCCATCTTTACAAGCAGACGCCTGACAGCGCCTATTCTCAGACATCCTACTACGGCAAGGGCGCCATACTTGCCTTCATGTTGGACGCCGCCTTACGCAACTCTGGGCTTTCGCTCGATTCAATACTTAAAGATTGGTTCCGCAACGCCTTAGCTAATCCCAATCTTCGAAAACTTGACGATGGTGCTTTCTTCGAACGTATTCCCATCGCTCCAATCGCTCAACGCTTCAAGAAGCTTGTTGAAACAACTGATCGCTTCCTTTGGGAAGTCGAATGGTCCAATTCTCTAGCCATTTTCGGCATGACAGAGGAAGCTAACGACAACGAATCAGTCGCAAAAACTCTTCTAGGCCTACAACTTGACGGACTTCGCGTTTGTTACACCGACTACAACGGTGCCGCATTTGACGGCGGCCTCTTCGCTGGAGATGAGATCATTGCCATCAACAACCTCAAAGCTGAACCCAAGGACATCGAACGCATGATCTCTCAAGCAAGAGGTTCCTCAATGCAAATTCACTACTTCCGCGAGCATCTGCTTCGCGTCACCACCATCGAAGTACCCACATTGCCGCTGCAACATCCAGGCATCATCAAAATGAAAAAACCGACCGAGATTGGTAACAACTGGCTCAAACAGTCCAATCAATAGGCTTAATCCCACGCGCCGCAAGCCATGCATTAGCCGCACCGAAATGGCCGCATCCAATAAATGGCACAGGCGGTCGCAACGCCGACAGCGGAGACGGATGATTGGCACAAAGCACCAAATGCCTTTGAGAATCAATAAGTCTCTGCTTTGTCTGCGCAAAATTACCCCACAACATGAACACAGCATGAGGCACCTTTTCAGACACAGCCTGAATAACGGCATCGGTTAGCGCTTCCCAACCGAGCGAACGATGGCTTGCACCTCACCGCCTCTCACGGTCAGTATGGCATTCAGCAGAAGCACCCCCTGCCGAGCCCACGGAAGAAGTGAACCTTCCGAAGTCATCGTTACATCTAAATCCCTCTGCAGCTCTTTCTTTATATTTCGAAGCGACGGCGGCACACGAACGCCAGATGGCACAGAAAACGAAAGTCCCTCGGCTTGCCCTGGTCCGTGATAAGGATCCTGCCCCAAAATGACAACGCGCACATTGCTTGACGGCGTCTCTTCCATTGCTCGAAAGACCCGATGCGGGTAAACCGGATGACCAGCCGCCACATCAGCAGCTATACCAGCAATAACTCGCCCCCCCTGCTCCGACACCATAAACGTCGTCACGAGCTCATGCCAAAGCGGATCCGACGGCGGTGTCATATCAAGCATGACAGGCTCTGAAAACAAATCCCCTGTCATTGCTTAACCGAACTTAAGTAACGATTTTCGAGCATGTCGGTACGCATGCGGTATAGATTAATTTTGCAAGCCAGAGCCGCATTATTTTCTAGAACCCGGCTTCCCTTGGTCGTATTCCTCACGAAATCGCACTCTCGCTTGACAAAACTGTCAAAAGCCTGATTGGCCCTCATGAGCTTGTCCCAACGAATTCTATTGCGATTGGGCTTGTCCCATGCCTTTGCAACAACCGTTACTCGCTCGACTGCGTCCTTATACTCAGCCTGCACGAGTTTGTCCTCCTGCTCCAAACACGCCCCCACCTTGACGGCATCATCGCCTGCCTTTTGGTAGCACATATTGACCTCCACCATAGGAGGGGCCGCATACGCCGAAACAGACACCGCGAGCGACAGAACGCCGCACAGTAAATTTCTCTTCAAATCCATATCTCTGACGTCAATCTCTTCTGTTCTGCTCTACCGACACACTCAAACTGCCGCCCTTACTTCACCCTTAAAGCTTCCCGGCAACAGCTATTCGTTCACACACTTTTTTCGCATTCGGATAAACACGAGCAAAACCAGCCTCTCGAGCCCAGTCGCTGATGTTTACACCTTCGTTGTACCCAGTCTCCACCAACGCAACCGTCACCCCTGCAGCACGCCCAGCTAATGCGTCATTTCGGCTGTCGCCAACCATAACGGTTTCGGATGCGCTAACTCCCAGATTTGTCATGGCACGAAACAACATATCTGGTGCCGGCTTGTTATTCGGACAGTCATCTCCAGCCACTACCTCATCGAAGAGATTCTCAATTCCACGAGAGTGGAGAAATTCCATCGTAAGACTTCTGAGCTTGTTAGTAACGAGGGCTACCTTGACTCCCCTAACCTTCAGAACTCCAATACCCTCGAGCACGCCAGGATAAAAGGCAACATACATACCCCCCGACGTCTCCCAGGCCTTAAGAAGACAAGAATAGAGCTCTTCTCTCTGTGTAGATGCCGGTTCAATCCCAACTTCTACACAAAGCCGATCGACAAGCACACCTATGCCTCGTCCAATCATGGCTCCCACTTTCTCCCGGGACGGCACTCGAAACCCCATTTTCGACAGTGCTTCATGCACGCCATGGTAGAGCTCAGGCAAGGAGTCCACCAACGTTCCATCCAAATCGAACAGAACTGCTTTGACCTCTCGCATTTTTCAGTCCAGCGCCGCAACAGCCGCCTTCATCTTGGCAATCACATCAGCATACCCTGCAGCATTGCCCGCACCAAAAACAGCCGAACCGGCCACAAATGTATCCGCTCCAGCGAGTGCAACTTCTGCAATATTTGCGGGCTTAATGCCACCATCGACTTCAAGCGCAATGCGACGCCCCGTTTCAGCCTCATATCGATCCAGCTTTTCACGCACCGCTCGAATCTTGTCTAGCGTTGCACCGATGAAGCTCTGACCACCAAAGCCCGGATTCACACTCATCAGTAGCACTACATCAAGACGATCAAGCTCATAATCAAGATATGACAGCGATGTTGCAGGATTGAAGACAAGACCTGACTTCATGCCATGATCGCGAATGAGTTGCAACGTACGATCAACATGTCTTGAAGCTTCGCAATGGAAAGTGATGATATCCGCACCTGCCTTTGCGAAAGCCGGCACCAGTTCGTCGACAGGCTCGACCATCAGATGCACGTCCACTGGCACCTTGGAATACGGACGAATAGCCTTCAACACGAGCGGGCCCACCGTCAGGTTGGGAACATAATGGTTATCCATCACGTCAAAATGAATCCAGTCAGCACCGCCGTCAACAACATCACTGACTTCCTGCCCAAGACGGGCAAAGTCAGCGGAAAGAATAGAAGGAGCAATTCGGCAAAGTCGCATGATTTAAAGTTCCTTTTCCGCATGAAATGCGAGTAACGAATGTTGATAGCGTTCATTGTATAGCGAGAGCCATCACAGAACTTAGACGTCTTTGGGGGCTTTGCATTTTTTCATCGGCTCACTTCGTTTCGCCTAGAATCAACGCACATTGCTACATTCTCTCCGTTTCTTTTTCACGCCCATCGACATGTTTCCCAGACTATTCCGTCTTGCGGCGCCCATCGCCGCGCTTTTGCTTGCCGCATGTTCAACATCCGAGCTACCGACCAAGCCCGCTATGCACGCGCACCCGGAGGTGGCTTTTGAGGAGTATTCGTTCGACCGTCTGCCTCATGTTCAAGACAAAGCCTGGGAACCTGCTCTCAACGCCTTCCAACGCTCCTGCGAGGTAATGAAAGATAACTCCATCTGGAAAGACGTCTGCCGAGAAGCGCTTGCCACTGATCCCATCGGGGCACAACGCTTTTTTCTCGCCAATTTCACCCCATGGAAAGTCTTCATTACCAATGAAGATGCCTTGTTAGTACAAGACACAGGAATCATGACTGGTTATTACGAACCAGAGCTTCTTGGGAGCCGAACACAACACGCCCCCTTCTTGTACCCGATTTACAGCGTGCCGAGCGACCTACTCACGATCGACCTCGCCGAACTTTATCCGCAACTCAAAGGACTTCGCCTCCGCGGAAAACTTGAAGGACATCGCGTCGTACCCTACGACGATCGGGCAAAAATTCAAAGCCGCACAGATCTCGCCCCCTTCGCCATCGCCTGGGTGAGCGACCCTGTTGATGCCTTCTTTCTGCACATTCAAGGCTCAGGACGCATCCGTCTGCCTGACGGATCTTTTATGCGTGTAGGCTTTGCTGATCAAAACGGCCACAAATACCACTCCATCGGCACTTGGCTCATTCGAGAAGGCCACCTTAAAAGCCACGAACTGTCAATGCAGCGCATACGACGCTGGGCACAAAATAATCCATCGCGCGTCAACGAAGCATTAGCACAAAACCCAAGCTATGTTTTCTTTGAAGAACGTGCTGGCTCGCCAGAGCTTGGACCACTCGGAGCTCAAGGCGTTCCTCTCACTCCCGAAACCAGCGTCGCCGTCGACCTCCGCTATTGGCGTCTCGGCACGCCTTTCATCGTAGCAGCCTCCCAATCCAATCCAGAATTGAATATTGTGCGGCCAGTTATAGCTCAAGACACAGGCGGAGCCATCCGCGGCATCATTCGATTCGACTATTTCTGGGGATTCGGTCACAAAGCCGGCGAAGTAGCTGGACGCCAAAAGAGCAATTCCTTCTCTTGGGTACTCGTACCCAAAGGAATGAAGCCGGAAGACCTTATGGTTCTTCAATAGGATTCAGAAAAAATAGGAGACGCATTTTGCGTCTCCCATTTTTTTATAACTACAGGTTAATTAACAGTCGATATCAGCTTCTCAAATTGAGCAGCTGCCATCGCTCCTGTCACACGATCGCCGCTCTTGAAGAAAAAAGTTGGAGCTCCCGTCACGTTAAAACGATTGGCTAGCACAAGATTGCGCTGAAGCATGCTCGTATCGCACCCCGAAAGCACGGAATTCGGGCGAACATTATTCCCCATCCACTCATGCCAAGCCTTGGCACGATCCTTGGCACAGACGATTTCACGAGCGTTGGTCTCGCCACGAAGCATTGGAGTGATAAAAGTGTAAACCGTTACGTTACCAACCTGAGCATAGACCGCTTCCATAGCACGGCAGTAAGTGCAATTGGCATCAGAGAAAACGACTACTTCGCGCTCCCCTTTTCCGAAGACCTGCTTGACAGCATCCTGAAACGGCCATTCCTTCCAACGCTCCCGAGCACGTTCACGCAGGCGTTCGTTCGTAAGGTTCGTCTGCTTGACCGTATCAATCAAGCTGCCATAGAGCACATAGCGAGCCTCCGCATCGACATAGAAAACACGATCCTGTACCACAACCTCCCACATGCCCGGTACGGGCGACTTCCGAACTGCGTCCGCCTTGAGGCCGGTCGTCTGCATGAGCGCATCTTCCACAGTCTGCGGAGTTGCCGCAATAGAAGTAGCAGCAACACCTGCACATAAAGCTCCAAACAAACTCTTCTTCAGCATGATGTTCTTAATTTTGTGGTCTCTTCATTGGACAAATACTTAAGGCAGTTCAAGCAACCGCCCTCTTGGAGTCTACCTGAACCACACACGTACCAACATTACGACGCCCCGCGTCTTTGTAACCATCTTCTCCGAACCCCAAACCTTACGAACCGTTTTTCCATTTTTCACTGCATGCCATGCATTTCCTGTCTTTTTACACACTCCCTCATCATTCCCCCTCTAAGCATAGAGATACCGCATTTACGGTATGAGCATCTCCTTTCTCGCTCATACCATTGCCTTTTAGCAAACCTATTAATATAATGGTCGTCTAATTTGCGCGGCTGGGTAGCTCAGTTGGTAGAGCAGCGGATTGAAAATCCGCGTGTCGGCGGTT
>JAXZEJ010000123.1:0-3891 GCA_037424205.1 bacterium
CCCAGACCCAGCCGCGCTCCTTGAAGAGTTTGACGGCGAGATCGTCCTTGTCCAGGAATCTCGGATCCTTCCTCGAGCGGTCCGCAAACGGGCGCCCGGCTTCGGGCTGCACGATGGTGCCTGCCGGCGTCGCCTTGACGTACGGATTCCAGAGCGGGTTTATGTCAACGGCTAGACCCATCGCGTGCGCGGAGAGCTTTTTCGAGCCCTTGACGACGCGGCAGTTGAAGCCGGACGAATTGTTGGCCGTCATGCTTCTTTCATCGTCGGCGTCGTACCGGTCGATGAGGACCATTTTCTCGATCGTGCGGCCGTTGACGTAGAGCGCGGCGAGAATGTCGAGCACGTCGTCGGCCGCATCCTTGTGCAGGATCATTTCGCCCAGGCGAACGGCGCCATGGCCGTCGTGATGAAGCGCGGTGATGTAGCGGAAGTCCTTTCGGTCATGCCTGCAGGCGTCCTTCCATGACTTTCCGCTGATGCGCGTGAAGATCGCGTCGGATATCGGGCGGGATTGGAAGAAGGCGGCGGATCCGCGCGCCTTGAGGAGCGTCTCGGGCACGACGCCGCCGGGCTGCGGATCGGCCGCATGAGCCGGCAGGACTGAAAGAATGAGGCTGAGAAGAAGGACGCAGAGAGGCTTGGCGGCGAGCATGAGATCAATTGACGGGAGGCGTGACGGGAAGACATCGGCTTCGATGATACGACATCCGGCGTCGGCGAAAGGCAACGTCCGGCATCGGAAACGTCATGGAGGCGGAACATTTCGGCTCGGCTTTCGGTATGATGAAGACGTTCGGGAAAAAAGACCGAACGGACAAGCATCATCAACTCATTCAACGGAGATACCCCGTGGTTACGCTTCAGGAGCTCAGGGCTCGTCATTCGCCGGAAAAGCAGGCCCGCATCCGCGCATTTGCTGAGGAACTGCTCAAGACCTATGAAGCCAATCATGAGACCTACGTGAACGCTCGCAAGGCTCTTGAGGCCGCTGAAAAGGAACGCCGCCGCCAGAAGGCGCTTGCCCGGAAGAAGGCCAGGGCGGAAGCCGCCAAGCTCAGGGCTGAAAAGGCGGCCGCCAAGGCAAAAGCCGAGGCCGAAGCCGCGGCGCAGGCCGAAACGGCCAAGGCCTGATCAGGCTCGAAAACACAAAATGCAAGCCCTCGAAGGCACAGGCTTTCGAGGGCTTCGTGTTTTTGGAATCGGCCGGGATCAGAAATTCGGGAAATCAAAGGGCGCCGTGATTTCAAGGGTCCTGCCGGTCATGGGATGCGTGATGCTGAGCGATGCCGCATGCAGGCACAGCCTTCTCTCACGCGTTTCCTCAAGAAGTCCGCGGGTGCCGTAGAAGGCGTCGCCGTCGATCGGAAGGCCCAGCCCCTCGGGGTGCGCGCAGTGCACGCGCAGCTGGTGCGTGCGGCCCGTGTGCGGATGCAGAGCCACGAGCGACTTGAGCCCTTCGGGCGTATCCTCGATGCCGATCACCTCATAGTCCGTGAGTGCTTCGCGGCCGCCTTCGCCGACGGGGAGAACGCACTGCTTCGGGCGCTCGAACCAGTGGAGCGCGATCGGCAGGGCGATCGAGCCTTTCTGGCGGTCTTCTCCCTGAAGCACGCCTTCGAGGCGCGCAATGTAGGTCTTTTGAGCAGAGCGTTCGGCAAAGGCAAGGTTGAGGGGCTTGAGGGCCTCCTTCGTCTTGGCAAAGGCCAGAACGCCCGAAGTGCCCATGTCGAGGCGGTGCACGACGAAGAGTTCGCCGTATTTTCTTTCCAGAATGGCCTTGGCGCTCGTGGATTCGCTGCCGCCGGGAACGGATGCAAGCCTTGCGGGCTTGTCGATCACGATCATGTGCTCGTCCTCATAAAGGACCGGAAGCTCGGGCTCTTCGTCCGCATCCTGCTGCGGGCGGGGCTCGTCGTGCGGAATGCCTTTGAGGAGCTTCGAGAGGAGAAATCTTGCGCCCGACTTCGGGGCGCAGAACGTCCCGTCATGGCGAATGTCCCATGAGGGCGAGGGGCCGATCCACCAGCTCGCGAGCGCAATGACGCGCGTCGAGGCGCGGGAGCCGGAAGATGCGTTGCGGCTCATGAGAAGACGCACGCACGGATCGTCAAGGCCGTCGGTGAGAAACCCGCGCCAGACGGCGCGCCTGGCGCGCTGCTCGCGTCCGCCGTGATCGTCGTCCCGGTCGGGGAAGGGCGCAAAGACTTCGTCGAGAATGCCGCGAAAGGTCGTCTCGCGGCCGAATCCGTCAAGGAGCACCGCTTCGCGCACGTCCTCGTCCTCGACGGACAGCTGAACAATCGCGGTCTTCGCCTCCCGCCACGGCGTCAGGACGCCGCTTCGCACGGGTTCCAGCAGGGCCGAAGCCTCAATACGGCTCCCGTTCGTCGTGAGCATGAGGCCCGCACGGCCCGTGAAGCCTTCCGGGACGAGGCCGGCCGCCTCAAGGAGCCTGCGTGCGTGCAGAACGTTCGCGCCGGGCGCCGTGGTATAGGGGTCGGGAAGCGATGCCGGCACGGGGGCGACGGGCTCGAAGGCGACTGTGACGGACTTGAAGGCGGAGGACATGATGGATCGGCGGGGGGCGATGGGTGACAAAAATAAAGCATGAATTGTAGTTCAGCCTCGGCCCATCGGGAATTACGAGAATGCCCGCGGCATTTCGTATCATGCCGGGCATAAAATGATCCGGCTCGGCCGGGCGCGTCGAAAACGCTTCCGCGCGCGGCCTCCCCGAAACAATGCAAGCAATCAACAGGACCGAATCATGACCGAACTGCCTCCGCTTCTTCCCGAATATGACGAACCCGTCAAGGCGCTTTTCGAAAAGCCGCGCATTCAGCAGGCGATGAAGCTGCTCGACGACGGCGCCGAAGCCGCCATGGCGATGCAGTGCGAGCTTTGCGAAATTCCGGCGCCGACCTTTCATGAGGAGGTTCGCGCCGCCGAGATCGTCCGCCGCATGAAGGCGCTCGGCCTCAAGGACGTCAAAATCGACGAAATCGGCAACGTGATCGGCCGTCGTCCGGGCAAGGGCCCCGGTCCCGTGCTCGCCATCGGCGCGCACATGGACACCGTCTTCCCGGAAGGCACGCCCATCAAGGTTCGCCGCGAAGGCGACCGCTACTGGGCGCCCGGCATTGCCGACAACTGCTGCGGCCTGCGCTGCCTGCTCGAAACCGTCCGCGCCTTTGAGGAAACGGACGTAGAGACCGAGGGCGACATCTGGTTCGTCGGGACCGTCGGCGAAGAAGGCAACGGCGACATCCGCGGCTCCAAGCACCTCTTCAACGGCACGAACCGGATCGACGGGTTCCTCGCCGTCGACAATGCCGACATGGGCCGCCTTCTTTACGCCGCCATCGGCAGCCACCGCTACCGCTTCACCATCACCGGCCCGGGCGGTCATTCCTGGACGAACTTCTCCGAATGCCCGAGCGCCATCCACGCCATGTGCCTTGCGGGCGCCAGAGTCGCGCACGTCAAGGTGCCCGAAGGCCCGAGAACCACGTTCACCATCGGCACCATCAAGGGCGGCACGAGCGTCAATACGATCGCAGCATCCTGCCAGGTCGACGTCGACATGCGTTCGCTCGACGACGGCAATCTCGCCGCGCTCGAAAAGATGATCTTCAAGTGCTTTGAGGACGGCGTGGCCGAAGAGAACGCCGTCCGGGGCGTGACGGATCCCGCCAAACAGGTAAAGCTCGAGGTCGAAATGATCGGCGACCGTCCTGCCGGCCAGCGCCCGCACGACTGCCCGGTCCTGCAGACGAGCCGCGCCGCCATGGGCTGCCTCGGCCTTGAACTCAAGCGTTATACCTGCTCCTCCACCGACGCCAACAAGCCCGTGAGCCTCGGCATTCCCGCCACGTGCCTCTCGGGCGG
>JAXZEJ010000124.1:0-6313 GCA_037424205.1 bacterium
CTCTCGGGACTTTCACCCGCTAGAACGTGCCCATGCCGAGCACACATGAAAAAAGGGAGGGCCGCGGTGCGGACCTCCCTTTGGGTCATGTCGTCTCGGACGAAGGACCTGATTACTGGACCTTGGCGTTCTTCACGAGTTCGCCGAAGTGCTGCTGAACCTTCTGGTTCGTCAGAGCGTTGGCGAGAGCCGGCTTCTGGGCTTCGTAGGTCGGGAAGAGCTGGGCCGGACGCTTGGCGTCAAGCTTCACGACGTGGTAGCCGAACTGCGTGCGGACCGGTTCCTTGCTGGTCGTGCCGTCCTTCATGCCGGCAAAGGCGTTGCCGAAGGTCGGAACGAAGGAGCGCGGGACGACCCAGCCGAGCTCGCCGCCCTTGTCCTTGGTGCCCTTGTCTTCGGAGAATTCCTTGGCAAGCTTTTCAAAGCTGGCGCCCTTGTTGAGGCGGTTGATGAGGTTCTTGGCCTGGTCTTCCGTCTTGACGAGGATGTGGCGGACCTGATATTCCGTCGGGCCGTAGGCGGCCTTTTCGGCTTCATAGGCCTTGCGGATGTCTTCTTCCTTGACCGGATTCTTCTTGGCCCAGTCGCGCAGGGCGGCGTTGATGAGAATCTGGTTGCGGGCGGCTTCAATGGCCTGCTTCACGTCGGCGTTGCGGTCAAGCTTGGCCTTCTTGGCTTCCTGAAGAAGAACGGTCTGCTGCGTGAGGACGTTCTTCACCTGGCGCTCAAGTTCGGCACCGGCAGGCTGGCCCTGGGCGACGGCATTGTCATAGATCGCCTTCTGCTGGGCGACGGTGACGGTTTCGCCGTTGACCTTGAAGGCCTGAAGTTCGGCGTTCGCCGCACCGGCGGCCATCATGGCGGCCATGCCGAGAACCAAAAGTTTCTTTTCCATTTTGTTTATCCTTTAACTGCCGCAGGTGTGAGGCGCCTCCCGGTGCCTTACGCCGCTATCAAGTAGTGATTAAATGCACCCGAAATTATAAGATCATCGGGCGGGTCTGATGTCAATTCTGCCGAGTGACAGCGTGTTTTGTCATGAAGACGCCGATGCCAATTGTAAATACAAGTGTCAGCCCCATCAGGCCGAAGAGCTTGAAGTTGACCCAGGTGTCGGTCGAGCAGAGGTAGGCGACGAGGAGGTTCACGACGCCCATGACGGCGAAGAATCCGATCCACATGTTCTGAAGCTTTGCCCAGGCGCCGTCGGGCATTTCGATCTCGGCCTTCGAGAGAAGCAGGCGGATGAAGTTGCGGCCGACGACGTTGCCGTAGACGAGGATGCCCCCGAAGATCCAGTAGAGGATCGTGGGCTTCCACTTGATGAACATCTCGTTGCGAAGATAAATCGTGAGGCTGCCGAAGATGACGATGACTGCAAGGCTGATCCAGAGCATGGGCTCGATCTTGCGGCCTCGGATGAGAAGCCAGCCCACCTGCAGGATGGTGGCGGCGATGGCGACCACGGTGGCGATGAAGACCGGCGCGGTCATCGCGGTGAGGCCTTCGCCCATGAAGCGTTCGGCCAGCGCAATCGCGGCGTCGGGCTGGCCTTCGGCGACCTTGAAGGCCGTGAAGAAGAGGATGACGGGAAAGAGGTCGAAGAGAAGTTTCATGTCAAGATGTTCAAGTGGAGGGGAATTCTAAATTTTAGCGAAATTCCTCAAATTTGAGATTCGGCATCCTTTTGCGCGAACCTTGGTAACATTTCGAATACTGTTCGGGTGGATCGAAACGTTTTCTTCACCCGGTGCATGTATCGTTGTGCAATCGGGAGTGCGTGCCGCCTCGGCGGCGGCCGTTCGAGCGCTCCCCTGACGCGATCTGAACAACGGACTTTTGTTATGCAATTTGCAAGAAAAATGGTGCTGCTATCGGCCATCGTGATGATGGGCGCCTGCGGAGGCGCGGCAGCCAAGGAGAATGATTTGACGAACGCTATCAAACCCGTTTCCGTCGTGACCGTTGAAGGCATGACCGAGTACAGGCTTCCCAACGGCCTGCGCGTCGTGCTCTACCCCGACATGAGCAAGCCGACCGCCACGGTCAACATGACCTACCTCGTCGGCTCCCGCCATGAAAACTACGGCGAAACCGGCATGGCCCATCTTCTCGAGCATCTGATGTTCAAGGGCTCGAAGAACTATCCGAATCCGACGGCCGAATTCACGAAGCGCGGCTTCCGCATGAACGGCTCGACCTGGCTCGACCGCACGAACTATCACGTCTCCTTCACGGCGTCCGACGACAACATGAAGTGGGCGCTCGGCTGGCAGGCCGACGCGATGATCAACTCCTTCATCGCCCGCAAGGACCTCGACACCGAGATGACGGTCGTTCGCAATGAGTACGAAATGGGCGAAAACCGTCCGACGAGCGTGCTTTTGAAGCGCATGCAGTCCGTGCTCTTCGACTGGCACAGCTACGGCCGCAGCACGATCGGCGCCCGCAGCGACATTGAGAACGTCGAAATCGAGAACCTTCAGGCGTTCTATCACCGCTACTATCAGCCGGACAATGCCGTGCTGACGGTTTCGGGCAAGTTCGACACGGACGAAGTCCTCGCCTGGATCGGCGAATTCTTCGGCCCGATCGCCAAGCCCGAGCGCGTGCTTCCGAAGGAATGGACGGTTGAGCCCACGGCCGACGGCGAACGCGAATTCACGGTCCGTCGTCCGGGCGAGACGCAGATGCTGATGATCGGCTACCGTCTCCCCGCCGCGCTCCATCCCGACTGGGAGCCGGCTGCGATCGCCACTTCCATTCTTTCCGACTCGCCCACCGGCCGCCTCTACAAGGGCCTTGTCGAGACGGGGCTTGCGACTCAGGTCTTCGGCTGGACGATTCCGGGCGAAAAGCCGGGCTTCGTGGTCTTCGGCGCTCAGGTGAAGAAGGATGAGGATCTCGGTCCGGTTCGCGACAAGATGGTCCAGATCATCGAAGGCGCGTTTGCCGAAGAGCCGGCGACCGAACAGGAGCTTGAACGACAGAAGGCCGAGCAGGCCACGATGTTCGAGCGCGCCATCAGCGATCCCGAAGCCTTTGCCGTCGGCTTGTCCGACTACATCGCGCTCGGCGACTGGCGCATCTTCTTTGCCGACCGCGACGCGATCGCCCAGGTGAAGACCGAAGACGTCAACAAGGCCGCCGCCCGCTATTTCGTGCGCGACAATCGCGTTGTCGGCTCCTATATTCCGACCGATGCCACCAAGCGTGCCGAAATCACCCCCGCACCGTCCGTCGAAGAGTATCTGAAGGGCTTCCAGTTCCGTCAGGAAGGCCGTTCGGCCGAAGCCTTCGACTCCTCCCAGGACAACATCAACGCCCGCACGCAGTTCGTTGAGGCCGGCGGCGTGAAGATGGCGCTTCTGCCGAAGAAGAATCTCGGTGAAACGGTCGTCGTTCAGATGAAGTTCCTCACGGGCAATCTGAAAACGGGCGCCAATGCCGCCGTCTCCATGCTCTCCACCGCCATGCTCTCCCGCGGCACGTCCACGATGACGCGCGACGAGATCGACGACGCCTTCACGCAGCTTCGCATGGAAGGCTCTCCGTTCTCGTTCACGACGGACCGCGAGCATCTCTCGGCCGCCATCGGCCTTGTGGGCAGCATCCTGACGGATGCCTCCTTCCCGGAAAAGGAATTCGACACCCTGAAGCGCCAGACGCTTGTCGGCATTCGCGCCAAGTCCGACGACCCGGGCACGAAGGCCCGCGATGCCGTGACGGATCACTTCAACACCTATCCGCAGGGCGATGCCCGCCATACGGAAACGAGCGCCGAACTTCTTGCCGAAGTCGAAAAGCTCACGCTTGAAGATGTTCGCAATTACTGGAAGAACGTCTTCGGCACGGGCCGCGGCTATATCGCCGTCGTTGGCGACTTCGATCCCGAAGAGGTTTCCGGCGAACTTCGCCGCGCCATCGTCGGCCGCAAGCTTTCCTCCGTGGTCTTCGAACGCGCCGTGAGCGAATTCAAGCCGGTCGAGGCTGCCCGCATCGTGATCGACACGCCTGAAAAGGAAAACGGCACGCTGCTCGCCCGCGTTGACCTGCCTGCCAACGTTGCCGACGCCGATGCTCCGGCTCTCATCGCTGCCGACTGGATTCTCGGCGGCTCGACGGGCCTTTCGAACCGCATCGTGACCCGCCTGCGCCAGAAGGAGGGCCTCTCCTACGGCGCCGGCAGCGGCATCACGCTCCCGCAGTTCGGCAATCGCGCCCGCTGGTCCGTCGGTGCGATCGTCGCGCCGCAGAACGTCAAGCAGGCCGAAGCCAGCCTCCGCGATGAGCTTGCCCGCGCCATGAAGGACGGCATCACCGAAGACGAACTCGCCGAAGCCAAGCGCGGCCTCATCGAGTACCGTGCGGTGAACCGCGCCCAGGACGTCGCGATTGCCGGCAACTGGATCAACTTCATGGACGTCGGCCGCGACTGGACCTTCTCGAAGGAAATGGAAGACGCCATCGTGAAGCTGACGGTCGAGGACGTCAATGCCGCCGTCCGCCGCATTGCCGATCCTTCGAAGCTGACCTTCGTGCTCGCCGCCGACCTCGCCAAGGCAAAGGAAGCCGGCAAGGACTTCTCCGAGCAGTAATCGCCTGAAGGCTCGCCTTCCATAGGCAGGCGCCCCGCCGTCCGATCAAGGATTGCGGGGCGCTTTTCTTTTGGCGGGCATAAAATATTCGTCTGTTCGATCCAATTCAAACAAATTCAAATCATTCAACGGAGACACTCGATGCAGACCGCACTCAACATCGTTCACGGCGACTGGAAGACCTATCAGCATGAAGCGGAGCGCGTGCGCGTGATGGTCTTTGTGGCGGAGCAGAAGGTGCCCCGCGAGATGGAGTTCGACGAGGAAGACAAGACGGCCGAGCACTTCATTGCATTCGACGGCAGGCACATGGTCATGGCCTGCGCCAGGCTTCTTGACAACGGCCGCATCGGCCGCGTCGCCGTGCTTCGTCCCTTCCGCGGCCGCGGCATCGGCGAAGCCGTCATGAAGGCCGTTCTCGAGCGTGCGAAGGCGCGCGGCATGAAGGACGTCCACCTTGCCGCCCAGGTCCATGCGCTCCCGTTCTACGAGCGCCTCGGCTTCGAGCCCTTCGGGGACGAGTTCGACGAAGCCGGCATCCCGCACCGCATGATGCGCCTTGTGTTCTAAAAAGCAGTTCGCCCGCTTGATTCAAGCGGGCGATTCTTTGGGATGATCGCTGATCGAAGAATGAGGCCGCTAGCCTGATTCTCGAACGGAAGCTCCTTCGTGAGGTGATTTCTCAGACGTTTCTACCGCTTTTATAGGCGGTTTCCAGTGCTTCCTTTCCGGCTTTCAGCTTTTCAATGTCTCCGATGTGCGTAACTCCGGGGGCAAAGACGACCTGGCGCAGACGAGTCTCCGGGAAGCATTCGATCCAGCCTTCCAGACCGCTCACGGCACGCCGGCACGCTGTTTTTGCCATGTCGGCGGCGGATGCCAGCAGGTAGACGTCACGGAACGGGTAGTCCTGCGGGAAGAGAGGATTGCTTCGATCGAGGATCGTCTTCATGAGGCCGGACATTTCGTAGTAATAGACGGGTGTTGCAAAGCATAGGACGTCGCAGTTCATCATGGCCTCGAGAATCTCTTCCATGTCGTCGTGAATGGCGCAGGCATGGGTTCGCTGACAGGCGAGGCAGCCCCGGCAGAATTCGATATGCTTGTCGGCCGTTCGAATGAGGCGGACTTCGTTCCCTGCTTCATGAGCGCCTTTTGCGAAGGCTTGTGCCAATTTTTCGGAGTTGCCTCCGGTCCGGGCGCTTGTGGTGAGAACGAGCACTCTTTTTGTCATGTCTAAAGCCTCCTAGACAAGAGCCTTTCGATAAAAGTCGATGATTATGTCGAACGGGATCTTGTCGCTGTCGTACAGATCGCAGTGGCTGGCGTTGGGAACGATGTGCAGCTGCTTGTTGTCTCCCTTGAGCAACTTGAAGGCGTCTTCGCCGAAGTAGCGGGAGTGAGCTTTTTCGCCGTGGACGATCAGCACGGGCGTTTCAATTTCACCGGCATAGGCCAGAAGCGGCGTATTCAAGAAGGACAGAGACATGGTCATGTTCCAGCCGAGTCCGGAATTGATGGATCTCGGGTGGTAGCCTCTCGGGCGTTTGTAGTAGTCGAAGTAGTCCTTCATGAACTGCGGCGCATCGGCGGCGGGTTCCGGATTCATGACAGTGCGGGCGTAGTTGCCGTTGCGGTAGTCTTCGGTGCGCTGTGCGTTGAGGGTTTCGCGGGATTTGCGGCGAGCCTGCGCGTTGTCGTTCTGATCGAAGTAG
>JAXZEJ010000125.1:0-1297 GCA_037424205.1 bacterium
TTGAAGCGTCGTGCTCTAGCCCAGGGTCTGTCCCTTGCGCAGACTGATGATCTGAGCCGGATAACCGGTCGCATCCGCATAGGCAAGCGTCCTTTCGAGAAGCGTCTCGACGGGAATGTCCTTCAAATTGGTGAGGAGCCTTCTGCGAAGCGCGTTGTCGGTCGTGTGAAGGCTGAGCGCAAGCGCCGGACGCACGGAAAGCGTCGGAAGCCTGTCGAAAAGCCGATGGTCGCCCACGGTCGAAACCACGATGTCCTTGTGGGCAAGCCCGCAGACGTTCCCGAAGAACTCCACGGCCTCGCACACGGCATCAAGATTATGGCTGGGCTCGCCCATGCCCATGAGAACGATCTTCTTGACGTCGTTTCGAACGCGCTTTGCCTCGCAGTACTGCGCAACGATCTCGGCGCTCGAAAGCTGGCGCACGAGCCCGCCCTTGCCCGTCATGCAGAAAACGCATCCGACGGCGCAGCCCACCTGCGTGGAAACGCAGAGACCCTGCCTCGGCAGCAGCACCGACTCGACGCACTCGCCGTCCTCAAGCCCGAGAATGAGCTTGACGGTTTCGGCTTCGGCGCTTCGCACCGGAAGCGCATGCGACAGGCGGTCGAGCCTTTCACGGATGGCAGGGAGCGCCTCGGCTACGGCCTTCGGAAAGCTCTCGCCCTTTCTGGCCTCCCACGGGGCAAGTCCCGCCCAGGCAAGAAAGATGCGCCGAACATGCTGCGGCTTGGCGCCCAGCGCCTGCCATTCGGCGGCAAGTTCGCTCAGATGAGGGCCTCGGGCCATGGGGTCTCCTTTTATTTATATAGGAAATAGTTTCAAAGCCGTGATTTTATCCGAACGAACGGCCGGATTCAGAAAAATCGCGCGCCCGAAGCCTCCTTCAGCGCCGCCGTCCTCTTTGGACAACTCTTCGCCATTCCGCTCTCCGCCGCACATTTCCGCCATACAGTACCATGTTTGCGGTATTTTGCATCTCCACCCTTGCAAAGCCCGGAACATCCTGTACAATTCAAGTCTCTCGAGAACGACACGCTCTTGAGAAAACAAAAAGACTGGTGGGAATAGCTCAGTTGGTAGAGTCCCGGATTGTGATTCCGGTTGTCGTGGGTTCGAGTCCCATTTCCCACCCCAGATTCTTAAGCCCCTGCAGATGCAAGTCTGCAGGGGCTTTTCTTTTGACATTTTCATTTACCTGCCGCCGACACCCTGTCACATCAAAGAGACTGTAGAAAAATACAAAGATCAGTTTTTTCCCGCCTCCCGCGGCCGATTCTCTGTGCTATCGTTGAAA
>JAXZEJ010000126.1:0-3745 GCA_037424205.1 bacterium
TAACCAAACAAAACGGCTCCGCATCCCGTTGGGAATGTGCGGAGCCGCCGTGCATTCATCCTGAAGGCCGATCAGAGCTTCTTGACGAATTCAGACTTGAGCTGCATGGCGCCGAAGCCGTCGATCTTGCAGTCGATGTTGTGATCGCCTTCAACGAGGCGGATGTTCTTGACCTTCGTGCCGATCTTGAGCGGCGTGGAAGCACCCTTCACCTTGAGCGTCTTCACGATGGTGACGGAATCGCCGTCGGCGAGCAGCGTGCCGTTGGCATCCTTGACAACGAGCTTTTCCTCGTCATGAGCGGCTTCTTCGCCGGGCGTCCATTCGTGGGCGCATTCGGGGCAGACGAGATGGCCGGCGTCTTCGTATACGTACTCGGAGCTGCACTTCGGGCAGGGCGGGATCGTGGTCATGGGTTTGTCCTTATTGGAGGGCGAATCATTGGAAAAACGCCCGCAGAAAGCCGCAGGCGTCGAAGGAGCGCGCATTCTAACACGCGCCGGGCATGAACCCGGCCGTGATGCCGCTTATTTCTGCAGGCCGTTGACGTCGGCCGCCATCCGGGCCACGAGCGCCGCATCGGGCGTCCAGCCCGCGGGATCGCCCGGACAGAATTCGAAGACGTACTTCCCGAACACGCGGGCCAGCTGCCCCTCTGCGATCTTGTCGAAAAGCGCCAACAAAAGATCGGCGTTGTTTGCAGACGGGCCGCCGCAGGTGACGGCGAGCGCCACGGGCTTGTCCTTCAATGCGGAGACAACGCCGCCGCCCGTCCACTTCACCAGGGCGGATTCGCGGTCCATCAAAGCCTTCATCTGCGCCGTGAAGCTGTGGCCGTAAAGCGGCGTGGCATAAAAGACGGCATCGGCCGCAACGATCTTTTCGAGAACCGCATTGGCATCGTCGTCATTCTGATGGCAGACGAAATGCTCGACGTCCTTCTGGCACTTCAGGCAGCCGATGCAGCCCTTCACGGTGAGGCTGCCGAGCGAAACCGTCTCGACCTCGTGGCCGGCGAGCGCCTCGGCGAGGGAATTGAGAACGCGCGACGTATTGCCTTCGCGCGGGCTGCCGTTGATGAGAAGAATCTTCATGTTGGGTTCCTTTTGTGCGTTGTTCCCGGTTGTTTTGAGGATTGTGCGTTCGCCGGCAAGCGAAAGCCGTGCGGATCGGCGAATGATCGGGCACGGCTTCCTGACGGCACGATCGCGGGCGATGCTACCAGCTGCCGCCGAAGAACCCGCCGAAAATCTGTGCGGCTCGATCGAGGTCGAGCCTGTCGGGATGGGTTTCGCTGAGCCTGCGCTTTTCCTCACGCTCGGGACTCACGGTGCCGCCGAGCATATCGGTCATGCGCTGAAAGACCTCGGGATCGATTCGACCTCGGCAGAGGAAGGTTTCGGCAAGCTTGTTGCCCTCGCCCATCGCGACGAGCTTCTCGCTCGTCTTCTGCATCCAGGCCTTCGACTTTTCCCCCTCGGGGTCGCCGCCCATGGTCGCAAAGCAGCCGATCGTCTTGTTTTTCAGGCGCGGCGCGATGCTGAGCATTTCCTCGGGCGCATCGCCCTTGTCGCACCAGAAGCCGAGCAGGACGGGATTGTAGGGCGAAAGGTCTTCCGGAACGTCGGCCGGGCGCATCATGACGGCGCCGGGCAGCGCGTCGCAGACCGCATGGCCCACGGCCAGCGTGTTGCCGGTTCGCGAGCTGATGATGACCAGGGGCTTCTGACTCATGTCGTCATTCCAAATCAAGTACCGAAAGTTCAAGTATATGCCGCGCCGAACGGTTCGGGCGGACTGTTGCAGAGCGCCGGAAGGAAAAACGCGCTATTCGGCCTTTTCCTCTTCGACGCCGATTCCGAGGGCCTTGCGCCAGGCGCAGGTGGCCTTGCACTGCTTGTCGGCCTTGTCGAGCATCTTTTCGTGCTCGATGAGCTCTTCGGGCGTGGGCTGAGGCATGGGAAGGCGCGCAATGATTTCGTCCGGAATCTTCTCCGCATCGCCGATGTAGTCGAGATCGATCTCGCCCTGGCCGCGGGTCATCGTCAGATAGACTTCGGCAAGAAGCTGGCTGTCGAGCAGAGCGCCGTGGAAGACACGCGCCGAATTGTCGATCTTGTGCATCAGGCACAGGGCGTCGAGGCTCACGCGGCGGCCCGGATACATCTCGCGGGCGATTTCAAGCGTGTCGGTGATCTGCGCGACGTAGTCCTCGAGCCTGCCTCTGCCGAGGCGCTCGAGCTCCATGTTGATGAAGCCCACGTCGAACTTCGCATTGTGAATGAGAAGCTCCGTGTCGGAGACGAAGTCGAGGAATTCGTCGACGATGTCCGCAAAGACCGGACAGTTCTTCACCTTCTCGTTCGTGATGCCGTGAATGGCCGTGGTCTCCTCTGGAATGTCGCGCTCCGGATTGATGTAGATCTGCAGATAGTCCTGCTGGTCGAGCGAGATCTCGCGGCCGTTGAGCCTCACGCAGCCGATTTCCAGAATGCGGTCACCCTTGTCGGGATCAAGGCCCGTCGTTTCCGTATCGAGCGTGATCTGGGGCTTGTTGAAGCTCGAATAGCGCTTTTCATGGGGCTTCGGGGGCACCGGAATCTTCTTGCGCGGACGCGCCTCTGTCGGGGCGTCCTTCGAAAGATTGATTCTCTCGTCTACATATTCCGTCGTGGATGCGGCCATCTGCGTCTCTCACCTGACTGTTTGTTGAAGTGCCGTTACTATATCGCACCTTGCTGGTTCAGGCGCCGCTCACGCCTCGCGAACGAGCGACGTCAGCACGCTCCTGAACCACTGGAGCGCCGGATCGCGGTGCGCGCGGTCGTGCCAGACGAGCTTCGGCGTCCAATGCATGTCGCATTCCTCCGGAAGCGGCAGAATCCTGAAGTCGTCGCCGCCCGCCACCTCGTGCGCAAGCGTGCTCGAGCACGTGTAGCAAAGGTCGGAGCGCCTCACCATCTGAACGGCGCTGAAGAAGTACGGCGTCGTCACGGCGGTCTTTCTGGCAAGCCAAGCCTCGGGAATCCCGGCGTTCATGGCCTTCAGCACCCATTCGGGCCCGGTTCGCACCTGCACGTATCGGTGCTCGAGCAGCTCTTCGAGCGTGAGGCGTCCCGCCTCGTCATGGCGCTCGGCAAGCGGATGCCCGCGCCGCACCACCAGCACGCTGTCGCACGTGGTGAGCGGCAGATACCGGCAGCCCTCGGGCACCTGCTCGATCGGGAAGATCACGAAGTCGAGATCACCTCTCAAAAGCCTGCTTTCCCAGTCGTCGCCGTTGGGCGTGAGCCTGATCGTCACGCCCGGCGCCGTCTTCGTCACGAGCGAAACGGCGGGCTCCACGAAAAAGAGCGCATGGTCGGCGCATGCAATATGAAATTCGCGCACGAGGCTTGCCGGTTCGAAGGTCTCCTCGACAAAGAGATTCTCAAAGCTCTCCAGAACGACCTCGACCTTGGACTCGAGCTCCAGCGCCTTGTGCGTTGGCGAAAGGCCGCCCGCGCATCGGGTGAAGAGCTCGTCGCCAAAGGCCTCGCGCAGGCGGCTGAGGCTTCGCGAAGCGGTGGCCTGAGGAAGGCCGAGCTGCGCGGCCGCCTTCTGCAGGTTGTGCGTTGCGCAGAGCGTCTTGAAGAGCAGAAGGCTGTCGCGGTCGAGATGCTCCTTCGGTTCTTTTTTCATTTTTGATCTCTCTCTTTCGTCAAATCTGACCATTGCACGTCCGAAATTCACAATGGCGCTCGGG
>JAXZEJ010000127.1:0-4580 GCA_037424205.1 bacterium
TCATTGCAGCGACCTTCGGCTATCCGGAAGGCGTTCGCGTGGCTCATTATTGCGAAGCGCACGGCGTCAACGTCAGGGAAGCGGTCGTGGCCATGGGTCTTCTTTCGAAGGATGATGCCGAAGTCCTCGTCGATCCCATGCTCATGACGAATCCCGAAGCCATGGCGAAGGCCGTGGCCGAATTCAGAGCCAAGGTATCCAAGTAGCGGATCCTTGACGTGAAACAGCCCGTTTCCGCCGGCGGTAAGCCGATGGGAGCGGGCTCTTTTGCTATTTATCCGTGCCGTCAACGGCGTCGATGCCTGCTGCAGCCGCCGCGGCATAGATCCCGAGTGTGCACACTTTGGTGAGATGCGCCTTGTTTTCTTCAGTTAGAAACGGCTCGTCGTCCGTCATGGCACGGCATCCGGCCTTCGTGACGGCAATTCCGCTTTCAATGGCGCCGGCGGTTCCCGTGATCACGGCGTCCGCACGGTCCTTCAAAATCTCTGCGGCGCCGTTGACGTCACCCTGACAGAGCTTCGCGCAGCCGTCCGCAAGGTCGGAGGCGGTCGTGAGAACGCCGGATAGAATGCCCTTTCCGGCACCTGTCAGCACGTCGGACACAAAGCCGGCAATCTCTTCGAGCGAGCCTTCCTCGGTCTTGTTCTCTTCACGCGGGTCATCCATCGGCACAAGATCGGTGACTGCTTCAGGTTTCATTTGTCTTCTCCCATTCTTGAGCGGCCAATCCCGCTCGTCTCATTGTCGCTCGTCAAGGCGTGATGTTGAAAAACCGCAAATTTACGCTTTTGTCAGTCTTGCTTGACATCATGGCCGCCGTTTTCTTGACTTGCCTCAAGGCCGGTTTCACCGTCAGTGTCATGATGTGACATATGCGTTAGCATTAACGTGCTTAAAAATTGCATGCACGATCTTGGTTTTCAATTGACGCATGCAGCGCGTGAACTGTCACGTTATGACGTGACGCGCAAATTGGAAAGAATTGTCATGTCAAGCAGTTCAATTGAAAGTCAAGAAAGTTCTGTCTACGATCTCATTCGCTTTCCCGTGACGGATCCCCTGCCATTCACGATCCATCGAACGACGGGATTGATGACGGTTGATCCTGAGCTCGCCAATGTGTTCGAGCTGCCGGCCTCTGAAATGGCCGATGCGGGCGCGTCGCTCGTCGACAGGATTCTCGACCCGACTGACCGTGAGCTTTGCCGTCAGAGCTTTCAGGACATGATTGACGGCAAGCGCGCCGAGTGCGTGCATTACGGCCGCATGATGATCGCCGGAAGCCCTTTCTGGATCTGCATTTCCGCCAAGGCCAACAGCGCGCATTCGAGTTCGCGCCTCATCAAGGGCACGGTGGTTGTCTTCAACTTCCATCGTGTTCTGCAAGAGCTTTTCGCTCAGTGCGTCAGCGAACAGCAGGATCGCCACACCCTTTCCGCCTTCGCCCGCGTGCCCATCGACAGTGAAGCCGTCCTCCTATCCTTCAAGGAGCTCTGCTGCGAGCCTCACGATTTCTGCGGGCGCCTGAAGAAGGAGCTCCACGACTGCGACGTCATCTTCGCGGAGCCCTTGTACGACGGCACCATTATTGTCGCCTTCCGATCGGATGCCGAAACTTTTGCCGGACTCTTTCGCAGGCTAGACGGCTTCTGCAAAGTCGACAAGGAAGCCTCCTTCACGTCCGGCCGCTCGCCCTTCCTGAGAGAGTCCGTCTTCCTGCGCATTGAATTCATGAAGCGGCTAGGCGCTCATGTGCCGGTTCAATCCGGCCTTACCGTCGTTGAGATCGTCAATCTGGCCCTTGCCTTCCGCCACAACTTCCGGCAGCTGCAGCTCTTCTTCCAGCCGCAGGTGGGCTCCCACGGCTTCATTGGCGGCGAATTCCTCGTGCGCCTCAAACCCGATTTCGTCAATGTCACGGTGGGTCCCGACGTCTTCATTCCGATTTTGGAAAAGACGCACATCATTCATCCGTTCGGACGCTGGGTTGTGGAAACGGCGCTCGATCAGGCTCGCATTCTCGAGCATGACGTCAAGCCGGGCTTTCGCGTGAGCTTCAACATGAGCGCCTGCCAGGCGCGGGACGTCGGGTTCATTCCGTTCATCAGGCGCTGTCTTGAGAACTTCCATATTCCGGTTCAGTACCTGATGATCGAACTCACCGAGACGGCCAAGCCTGTCTGCAGCCGTCGACTTGCAGATCAGATCCATGCGCTTCGCGAGCTAGGCATCGGGACGGCGATCGACGACTTCGGCGCGGGATACAACTCGATTGACACGCTTTTCCTCATGCGCTACGACCTCGTGAAGTTCTCGCGCAAGTTTGTGGTTTCGTCTCTTGAAGATCCGCGCCGCCTGAGCTTTTTCCAGAACCTGATTTCCGGCTGCCACGACATCGGCATTCTCGTCTGCGCCGAAGGGATCGAGGACGAAGCCATGCACGAGCGTCTTGCCGGCATGGGCGTCGACATCTTCCAGGGCTACTGCTTCGCCCGTCCGCGTCCCATTGCCGAAGCCGTGGCGGAAGTTAAGCGCTGTCCTTATGTGGCCGCCATTGCGTCGCAGCCCGCATCCGCGGTCTGATGCCTCTGTGCCATTGTTGGAGCATCCTTTCGAATGAAGAGACTATTCACCGTCTCCATCCTTGCCGCATTCATTCTCGGCGCCGTCCTGGCAGCTAAGCATGCCGGCAGGCACGAGACTGAGAACCACCTGCCCGACCGTCCGATCGTCGTAGCGGTCATCGATCAGTATCCCCCCATTTCATACGTGGCTGAGAACGGAGAACGCAAGGGGTTCGAAGTCGAACTGGCTCGTGACATCTGCCGCCTGATGAAGATCCGGTGCGTCCTGAAACCCTATCCTCTGGGTGATATTACGGCCGCTCTTGAAGAGAAGAAGGCGGACGTTGCCTTTGCCGGTCTTCGCGCAACACCCGAGCGCATGCGCACGTTTGTCTTTTCAGATGCCTACAACCGATCCATTCCCATCTTCATTATGAACCATCCGTCGCTCATACCGTTCCTCGAACAGGATCCGAAGCGTCTTGTCATTGGCGTCTTGGAGAACTGCATTCAGCATCGGCGCCTCGTGAAAGACTATGCCGAAACGGGTGTCAGGATCAAGACATATGCAAAATATGAGGATATTGCGAAAGCGCTTCATAAAGGCGACATCAACATGATGTTGACCGACGGAGTCTCGGGTTTTGCACTCCTCAAGACCCCGCTCGGAAAGTCTCTGCGCATTGCCGGGAACTATCCCTTCATCGACACGACGCTCACGGATAGCCGCATTGCCGTCCACAAGGATCACAAGGATTGGATCGACAGCATCAATCTTGCGCTCGTCCGCCTTCATGCAAGCGGCCGCTATCAGGAGCTCTATATGAAGTACTTCCCGTACATCAACTACTGAGATCGTCTGCATGGCTATACACATACACAAGGATCCCGGTTCTGCCCGAACGTCCATGACGATGAGACAATTCA
The DNA here is from genome assembly GCA_037424205.1 of bacterium. GTDB lineage: Bacteria > Pseudomonadota > Gammaproteobacteria > Burkholderiales > Burkholderiaceae_F > Sutterella. The sequence goes on from JAXZEJ010000127.1 coordinate 3,495, forward strand.
TTTTTCTGTCTCTGATTCCGGTCTACCTGTTCATGATCGGCGCGGGCATCTTTTCCTACCGCATGATCGACAGCATCGAAAATCACACGAATGCGCTCGCTCAAAGCACTGTCTCGAATGTCATTCGTGTTCAGCTCGGCGCGGTGAATCTCGAGTCCCTGCGCTTCTCGCTGGCATCACTCGTCGAAGCGCACGATCATGAATCTGCAAGAAACGCCTACATTAACGCTTGGAAGCTTTTGTCCTATTCGACTCTGGACCGTCACGACCAGACGAAGCTGAAGATGGAGGAGCTCCTTGAAACCGTGCGCGGCGTTTGGGAGCAGCGCCAGAATTACGAAACGCTTCTTGCGTCCATTCGCGAGCACGACCAGATGCTCTTCGAGGAACTGCTTAATGCAGTAGCGATTGCCAAGCCCGTTGAGTCGAAAGACATGCCGCAGATCAAATTCCAGCCGATGCGCCATGAATACCTCGAATACGATGAGAGCATTCATCATAAGCAGCTCAACGAATTCAAGGACGTCTATGACAAGGTCTGCACGAACAGCACTGTTGCCGCAATCCGGCCCATGTGCCATCGCATGGATCGCATCTTCGACGTGCTTGAGCGTGAAATCGACGACCTGTCCGCCGTTCGAGGACCTTTTGAAAAGCAGATCGCCTTGATGAAGGAGCAGACGCTTGCTTTGCGCAAGGAGTATTCCGTGACCGAATCCGACAAGCTTCTCAGCGAAATTCAGCGGATCAACGACATTGCGAACCCGGCCATCCCTTTTGCCGTTCTTCTCACCGGGATCCTGGTTATGCTCCTGGGCATTCTCTACGTTTGGTTCAACGTTGTGATGAAGCCCATCATGCTTCTTTCCGAAGGCATGAACAGGTTCCTGAAGGACGGGACGATGCCGACGAATCCTCATTCCCGAATTGTCGAGGTTGACCGCGGCATCAACTGGATCATGAAGTCGTGCGAGCAGTCGAAACAGAACCGCGACGAAAAGCACGTGATCGAAGCCATGTACTCGCGTCTCATGACAGAGAGCGCCAGGGACACGCTCACGGGCGTCTCAAACCGAAAGGCGCTTA
>JAXZEJ010000128.1:0-4978 GCA_037424205.1 bacterium
ACGACGCTCTTCCGATCTCCGAGGACCTGAAGAAGGAAGAGGAGCGCGCTGAAGAGCGCGAATTCGAGGACTTCAAGCCGGTCAGCCGGCTCGGCGCCGAAGGCGATGACAGTTAAGCGAGACGTGCCATGATCAACGTAAACAATCAATCCGCGGGCATCACGAGTTCTCCGTCGGACACGTTCGAAAAGCAGCAGGGGCCTGCGAGCGCCGACGTGAAGGCGTTCGAACGGGCCATGAGGGAGCAGTCCGCGGGTGAGCGCACCGCGCAGGCGCGCTGGCAGGACAATGCCGGCCCGCTCAACGAGCGCGTGCGTCCCGATGCCTCCAAGAGCAGCAGTCAGGCGTCGACCGACAGCCTCTTTTCCATGAGCGGCAAGGCCGGCGCCGAGCAGGCCCGCAACGGCGAGTCCGCCCGCGGCGGCGCCATGCACGATCTGGAAACGGGCGGCCTCATGAAGGACGACCCTTCCGTCATGGCGCAGATGAGGGGCGGCGACTTCATCGACGGCCTCTTCCGAGGCGCGTCCGGCATGCCCGCCATGGGCGCCGCCGCGGCTAATGCCGCTCAGGCCGCATCGATGCCTGACGGCGAAGCCCTTGAGGCGCTCGTCTCCCGCATACTCGTCAACACGCCCGAGAAGGGCGGCAGCGAAGTTCGCCTCACGCTGAGCGACGCGGCCTTTCGCGGCACCGAGGTCTCCATCATGCGCGACCTGTCGGGCGCTCTGACGGTTAAAATCGTCTCGAGCGACCCGTCTGCCTTCCAGACGCTCGTCTCCTCCCGCAACGAGCTTCTTTCGTCCCTCCAGGCCCAGGAAAAGGCGCCCGTGTCGGTTGAGATGGAGGAGGACCGCGGCGGCTCGGACGACCCCAATGACGCCCGCAGGCGCTCCCGCGGGCTTGACGATCTTGAAGCCGGCGGCGCGATTTGAGGAACAAGGACGTCAATAACCCCCGCCTGAAGGCGGAGGCTTGAAAAAGCCTTTATTGACTAGTCTCAGCAAACCTCCTCCGGGAGGCGAGCTACGTTGGTTTGGAATGTACAGGCACCGTGGGATGTTCATCCTAGTCCCACGCTCTGCGGTCAGTGGTTAAAAGTTCTGAGAGGTAGGAACGGTGCTACTGGCAGGAAACCCCTTCCAACATTGACGAAGGATGTCAACCGGCCTTCGGGCCGAGCAAGCGGAGCCTGCGGGTATCCGCAAAGGAGATACTTTGAAAGTATTTGTTTTGAACATGCGCGGCAAGCCGCTGATGCCGTGTTCGCCTGCCAAGGCGAGACACATGCTGAAGGCGGGCAAGGCCGTCGTCGTGCGACGAACGCCGTTCACGATCAAGCTGACCATCGCCACGGGCGAGACGAAGCAGGACGTGACGCTTGGCGTCGATGCAGGCGCCAAGCACGTTGGCATTTCCGCCACGACGGAAAAGGAGGAGGTCTTCGCGTCCGAAGTCGAGCTTCGACAGGACATCACGGGACTTCTTGCCGACCGTCTGGCGTTCCGACGTGCAAGGCGCAATCGCAAGACGCGCTACCGCGCTCCGCGCTTCAACAATCGCGTTCGATCCAAGCAAAAGGGCTGGCTTGCGCTCTCTGTAGAGAACCGCATTCGAGCGCACATCTCACGCATTGAAGCGGTTTGCCGAGTGTTGCCGATCACAAAAATCGTGATTGAAACTGCGTCCTTCGACATTCAGAAAATCAAGAATCCCAAAGTCGAAGGTACGGACTATCAGCAGGGCGACCAGCTTGGATTCTGGAACGTGCGCGAGTACGTTCTTTTCCGAGACGGTCATGTCTGCCATCACTGTCGAGGCCGATCCAAGGATCCGATCCTTAACGTGCATCATCTTGAGAGCCGCAAGACGGGCGGTGATGCGCCCAACAACCTGGTCACGCTCTGCGAGACATGTCACAAGGCATATCACGCCGGACGGATCAAGTTGAAGGTCGGTCGCGGCACGTCGTTCAAGGCAGAAGCCTTCATGGGCATCATGCGTTGGACTCTGCTGGACCGCGTTCGCAGTGCGCACCATGAACTGCCTGTCGAGAACACCTACGGTTATCTGACGAAGCACAAGCGCATCGCCCTTGGCCTGCCCAAGACGCATTGCGCCGACGCCTTCTGCATCGCAGGAAACCTGAATGCGTTGCGCCGAAGAGAATTCCTCTACCAGCGCCAGACGCGCAAGCACAACCGCCAGATACACAAGTGTTCGATTCTCAAGGGTGGAGTGCGAAAACTTAACCAGGCACCATACCTTGTCAAGGGCTTCCACCTCTTCGACAAGGTGAAGTGCACGGGAAGAATTGGGATCATTTTCGGTCGTCGTTCTTCAGGTTCCTTCGATGTCAGAACGCTGGATGGAGTCCGGCTTTCCGCTGGGATCAGTTACAAAAAACTGATGCTTCTCGAAAAGCGAACTACGTTTTTAACTCAACTTAGAAAGGAGCACGGCGCTTCCTCCCCTTCCTAAAGGAAGAGGTTTCTGTGCCGAATCATTATGAATATTCCGACTCAGGCGCCAAAGGTGCTCCAGCTCCCGCCGATTGCTCCGGAACGCATGCGGCTTTTGAACGCGGTTTCGCTTCGCGGCCTCGTTCACGCGGGACGCATCGGCGAAACGGACTTCACGATCCGCTGGCTGCCGGCCATGCCGGTCTTCAGGGCGGCGCTTCTCGTGCGCCTTGCCGTCAACGGGCAGGGCTGGACCGCGGCTTTCGACAGCGCTTCCATTGCGTCCCTTCATCCGCTTTTTTCCGAGCCCGAGGCCCTTGGCACGGATCCGGCGACATTGCCGGCTCCGCTTTTGGGCGCGGTGCTCGACGACTTGACCAAATCCCTTCTCGAAGGCCTTTCGGCCGCGATCGGACTGCCGGTCCATCTTGAGGAGGCGCTGCCCGCCGACACGCCGGAGGCGCAGCCCTTCATGGGCGCGCTGCTCGAGTGGACCGACCGCGACGGCGCCCGCAGGCAGGCCTTCATGCGCCTTTCCTCCACGCCCGCGGCGGCCCTTGCGCTCGCCGACGGCCTTCGCGCCGTTAAGCGCACGAGCACGGGCTTTCTCGCGAACGACATCGACCGCATTCCCTACGTGCTCGGCGTTGTTGCCGGCTTGACGGCAATGCCCTACGCCGACTATCGCGAGCTCGCGCCCGGGGACGTCGTGGTGCCCGACGTCTGGACGCCCGCTTCGGGCGAGGTCCGGCTTGTCGTTCGCGGTCCCCGCTCGACGCTGCTCGCAGGACGCGCGACGCTCGAGGAACAGAACATCACACTCGGCGAGGCGATGGCGCCCGCTCAGGAGAACACAATGCAGAATACCGATGATCTTGAAGTCAAGCTTAGCTTCGAACTTGACAGCCGTGTCTTGACTGTTGGCGAGCTCAAGAGCCTGGAGCCTGGCTACACCTTCCGCCTCACGAAGGATGCGGGCTCGATCGTGACCGTACTTGCCAACGGACGTCCCGTGGCGCGCGGCTGCCTCGTCGACATCGGCGGCGCAGTCGGCGTGCAGCTGACGGAGCGCGTGGCTTCCGGAGCGAAAGATGAACATTGATCCGGTATGGCTCGTCGTCCTCTCGGCGACGCTGGGCCTCATGCCGCTCTTCCTGATGATGACGACCTCCTACGTGAAGATCGTCGTCGTCTTCCTGCTCGTGCGCAACGCGCTCGGCGTTCAGCAGATCCCGCCGCAGATGGTCATCAACGGCCTCGCGATGATCCTGACCGTCTTCATCATGGCGCCGGTTGCGAACGACACGATGACGCTCGTCGAGAAGGAAAGCGTGCGATTCGAGCAGTTGAAGCCCACCGAGGTCTTCTCCGTGATGGAGAAGGTTTCTCCGCCCCTGAAGCAGTTCCTCGTCACCAACACCGACGAGCGCGTCTCGAACATGTTCGTGACCACCGCCCGCCGCATCTGGCCCGAGTCCATGCACGACAAGGTGAGCAAGGACAACTGGGCCGTGCTCATCCCGTCATTCACCATCACGGAGCTCACGAAGGCGTTTCAGATCGGCTTCGTGCTCTATCTTGCCTTTGTGGCGATCGACCTCATCATTTCGAACATTCTGCTCGCCATGGGCATGATGATGGTCTCGCCGACCACGATTTCGCTCCCCTTCAAGCTTCTTCTCTTCGTGACGCTCGACGGGTGGCTTAAGATAACGCAGGGCCTGCTGCTAAGCTATCAGTAGCCCGAGGAAGAATAGGAAAAAGACAATGCAGATTACGACGACCAATGAGGCGGGAGCCTCCGTCATCCGAGTGGAAGGCAGCATGGACGCCATTTCCGTGGCCGAATTCGACGCCGAATGGAAGAAGGTGATCGAAGAGGGCAGCACCCGCGTGGTTGTGGAGATGAGCGGCCTCGAATACATCAGCTCGGCCGGTCTTCGCGGCATCCTGATGCTTGCCAAGACGACGAAGATGAAGGGTGTTTCGCTTGCCTTCGCCGGCATGCGCGACATGGTCTCCGACATGTTCAAGCTCTCGGGCTTTCTCACCATTCTTTCGGTTCATCCCGATGTGCCGAGCGCACTCGCCGCGCTGAAGTAAATAGGAGGATTGGCTATGCCGACGATTGTTGTTCCGGCCAAGATGGATCACCTTGACGATGCCAAGGATTATCTGAAGAAGGCCATTCCGCCCGCCTACGCCCAGCAGACGGCCAACGTCATTCTCGTGGCCGAAGAGCTTCTCGTGAACGTTTTCAGCTACGCCTATCCCGACGGCGCCGAGGGCGAGGCCGAGATCTCGATCGGCCTGGTCGAGGACGCCGGCGAGGAAATGCTCCAGTTCACGGTTCGCGACTGGGGCGAGCCCTTCAATCCGTTTGAAGAGGCTCCCGTGCCCGATCTCACGCTCGACATCGAGGGACGCCCCATCGGCGGACTGGGCATCTTCCTCATCAAGCAGGTCTCGCAGAAGCAGTGCTGGACCTATGAGGACGGCACCAACTACATCCGCAT
>JAXZEJ010000129.1:0-1863 GCA_037424205.1 bacterium
ACGCCGTGAAGAGCCTTTCCGAAGAATCGACCGAGCTTCTCGCCTACATGATGTTCTTCTTCAGCGCGGTCTTCTATGCGTTCGACCTCATGAAGAAGCGCGCCAAGTAATCCGCACGCCGCCGTTGCAAACAGAACAAAGCAAAAACCCGGCCTTCATATAAATGAAGAGCCGGGTTTTGGCATTCTCGGGAAGAGAATGATTGAATGTTACTGCATTTTCTTCAGCATGCTGCCAGCCACGCGGCGAACGATGCTTCGGGGAAGAAAGCGCGAGAGCCATGCACCGAAGCGGTTGGTCATGCCGTCGATCACGACGACGCGCCCCGCCATCATGGCGTTGAAGCCGTGTTCGGCGACCTTGTCGGCATCGGCCGAGAAGCGCTCGAAGGGACTGTCCTCCTTGAGGCCGGCAGTGACGCCGAACTGTGTGCGCGTGGGTCCCGGACAAAAGGCCGTGACGGTGACGCCCGTGCCCTTCAATTCTTCGGCAAGAGACTCGGTAAAGGAAAGGACGTAGGCCTTGGTGGCGCCGTAGACGCCGAGGTAGGGGCAGGGCTGGAAGGCGCCCGTGGAGGCCACGTTCATGATGCGGCCGCGGCCCTCGCGCTTCATGCGGCGGGCCATGCGAAGGGAGAGCGAGGTGAGCGCCATCACGTTGAGGCGAATCATCTTCTTGAGCATCGCCTCGTCCATGTCGACAGCGGCCCCGAAGGCGCCGAAGCCCGCATTGTTGATGAAGATGTCGGGAACGATCCGGCGATCGGAGAGCCAGCTTGAAATCTGGTCAACGGCGCCCGCCGCCGTCAGATCCAGTGCCAGCAGATGCGTTTCGGTTCTCAGATCGCGGCTCAGCACTTCAAGCGCGTGCATGTTGCGGGCGATGAGAAGAAGCCTGTAGCCCTCCTGAGCGGCGAGCTTGGCAAACTCGCGGCCGATGCCGCTCGAGGCGCCGGTGATGACGGCAAGCGGCTGCATGTGGTCTGGCATTGATCTGACTCGATAAAATAAAATGATGCCAAAGTTTACAACGTTCGAGATCCCTTGTAAGAGAGGAAATCCCGTAGAAACGATGCTATTGATACGGCAAACTCCCTAGACCATTTGAGCGAGTTCATGGAAATGCAAAAAGACGAAAATTCGTCACAAAAAACCGGACAAAAGCTTCCCGCCAAAATCCTTATTCTGCTGGCAGGCATGGCGGTCCATACGCTCGGCATTGCGCTCATCACGCGTGCCGCGCTCGGCACCACGCCCATCAGCACGATGCCGCTCACGCTTTCCGGCGTCTTTGCCGTGTCGCTCGGCACGACGACCTTCGTCGTCAACATTTTCTTCTTTCTCTCCCAGATCGCGATGCTTCGCAGCAGATTCGAGCGCCGGCAGTGGCTCCAGCTCCCGTCGGTGCTTCTCTTCAGCGCCATGATCGACGGCTGGATGGCTTCACTCGCGGGCATTCCCATCGGAGACACCTGGGCCGCGTGGCCCGCGTCGCTCTCGGCCAACGCGCTCATTGCCGCGGGCATTCTCATGCAGCTCAAATCGAACCTGATCCTTCAGCCCATCGACGGTGCGGTGCTTGCGGCCGCCATCGTCACCGGGAGGCCGTTCGCCGCGATGAAGATCGCCAACGACGTCGGCTGCGTCCTCTGCGCCGCGATCATCGGACTTCTCTGCCTAGGAACGCCTTACGGCATCGGCGCAGGCACGCTCGTTTCCGCCTTCGCCGTCGGATGGCTCATCAAGCTTCTCAAGCCCGTCTTCATGCCGCAGCAGGCTTAGACCGCCAAGGGCGTCATGGTCTAGAGAGAGAAGGGCGAGAACATCGTTTTCGTTGCGTCCGCCATCCGGATTCCCGACGTCA
>JAXZEJ010000130.1:0-2830 GCA_037424205.1 bacterium
GCGAAAAAGCCGATCTGCAATCAGGTCGGCTTTTTCATTTCGTGCAAAATGCAGGGTAGAGCTTGAGGAAAAAGCGCAATGCGTCGATATTCATGATGCAGATCTCGAACAATCGGCATGATCCGGCCCACAATGCCATGCAGGACCACCCCGAATTTTGGTTTTAAAAGTCGTGTTGAACTGATTCCCCGCGCATTCCCCATCCATGTGGCACACATGGGTGGGGTCAAGCGGGGCTGACGAAGTCAGTCTATCTCAAGTTATTCCAGATGATCCAGTGGATAAGTTGTTAAATCCCCTGTTGCACAGGGATAGAGTGGTCGAAAATGGGCAAAATCACAGGATCATTTTGCGATTCTGATACAGCACTTTTGCCTGTACTCAAAGAATTGTCGATTAACTGCGTCAGGCTGAGTGATGCTTGATACCATACGGAGTATTCCCGCCAACCAATTGCCATGCAACGATGAAGATCACGTCCACTTACTCCGTGCGCCTGCGCAACTGCAACCGCGTCTTTGACGACACGGTTGAAGTGTACCGCCACGCCGTGGATTACTTCATCGAACTCATGATGGCGAACTGGAATTCGCACTTCGCAAATCTTAGTCAAGCAAACGATTGCATTCGTATTGCTGAAGGTCTGAGCGTTCGCACGATCAAGCGTCCGATGACGCCTTACAACTTCTGCCACGACTTCGAGAAATTTCCAAGCTACCTTCGCCGAGCCGCCATCAAGGCGGCATACGGACAGGTGTCGTCGTATCAAACGCGCCTGGCTCAATGGAAGGCGAAGCAGGGTCAGAAGGGCAGACAGCCCGGTCTGCCGAAGGCCGGCAGAATATTTCCTGTCATGTATCGCGACAATACGTTCATCAGAGCCGGACGCAACAGCGTGGAACTCAAGGTTCGGATTCGCAAAACTTGGGACTGGGTTGATGTCGAGCTCGACAAGCACGATGTCGATTACATTGCACTACATTGCGCTACTCGTAATGAATTGTCGCCGGCATTGAGAAAGCGCGGGAAGAAATGGTATCTGGACTTCTCCTTTGAGGAGAAGGTTGTTCTGGATAAGGTGTCTCTTGACACGCAGCTCGTCCTGGCCGTTGATCTTGGCATCAACAATGCATGCGTGTGTTCGGTCATGGATTCAAAGGGCACTATCATCGGCAGACGTTTTAAGAAACTGCCGGTAGAGCAAGACTCTTTGGAACGTGCCTTGCGGCGCATCAGGAAAGCTCAAAGCAACGGCGCAAAACGCATGCCGAGGCTATGGGCGCGAGCGAAGGGTGTCAACAAGGACATTGCCGTCAAGACGGCAGGCTTCATCATGACGGTTGCAAACGAGTTCAAGGTCGACGTCATCGTCATGGAGCACCTCGATCTTGCAGGGCGAAAACGTGGCACCAAGCGTCAGCGGCTTCATCACTGGCGTGCCAAGTATGTCCAGCAGATCGTGGAGCACCAGGCACATCGTTGCGGTACTCGCATTCGTCGCATCTGTGCTTGGAACACGTCGAAGCTGGCCTTTGACGGCAGCGGAGCTGTTACGAGAGACACGGACAACTACAGCATGTGTACGTTCCAGACGGGGAAGCGCTATTCGTGCGACCTGTCGGCATCGTACAACATCGGAGCTCGGTACTTCCTCAGGGAGTACGAGAAGTCCATTTCGGTAACGAAATGGCGGCGCATAACGGCTAAAGTCCCGGCATGTGCCAAGAGGATCACACGCACCCTGGACACACTAATTCGGGTTAACGCGGAGCTGCCCTCCGTGTGAGCGCAGATTTCTGAGTTTGCCCGCTATCTGTGCCCAGGCAATCTTTGCCGGTAAAAGGCAGGGAAGCCCCGTCCAATTAATAATTGGGCGGGGAGGATTCACGCATCGAAACAACTAGACATTCGGTCAATTCTACGAAACCGAAATTTATGCGTCGCTTAAGAAAATAATCCAACAGAAAACCTGCCCGTCGTTCTGCATTTGCACAAAAAAAGGAGAAGCCCGGCGAGACTCCTCCTCTGAGAACCATCGGCGGGAAGCCCTAAGCTCCCCGGGCTTCCGAACCATGCGCATGAGCAAAACGTCATGGAATGCGCGAGACCGGTCCGGTTCCTCTTGAGCATGCGCCGGACCTTCGGGCCCGGCGCATTATGATCACTGGCAGGATCTTCTGGATTCCATGAGCATTTTGGCTCGCATCGCCGCCTGCCGGCCGGCTTCACGCCCCATCACGAAACAGGACGTCAGGCCGGCGCCGCCCAGGCGATCGTTGCCGAAAATGCCGCCCGTACACTCGCCTGCGGCAAACATGCCGGTCAAGGCGGAACCGTCCGGCGTGAGCACCTCGGCGTATTTGTTGATGCGAAGACCGTCGAGCGTCGCATGAGCGTAGATCTTGTCGCCGCCGAAGTACGGAATCGCCTGAATGCCGAAACCCCTGGTGATCTGAGCGCCTTCACGGCCCGCCATTTCGATCATCTCGCCCGTCGCGCCGTCAAAGACCGTTCCGGACGGGTTGGCGCTCGTCCTGACATCCGAAGTCAACTTCGGATTGATCTTCATGCGGGCTTCGACATTGGCCGTGAAGCCGCCGCAGGCGATGACGAAGGCGCGCGTCTTCACCACCTTTCTGCCTTCCGGCGTCTGGGCTTCGACCAGCCAATGGCAGCTGGTCGGCTCGATGTTCGTGACGGGCGACGAGAGGAGCAGGCGGGCGCCGCAGCTGCGGACATAATCCGCCAAAGCATTCACATAGTTCCGTCCCGCCTCTTTTCCGGGCATGGCATAGCTCTTGACGTGAATGCCGGGCTTCGCGACGAAGGG
>JAXZEJ010000131.1:0-5406 GCA_037424205.1 bacterium
CTTCGCTCAAAAGCACGGCCACCTGCCGTTCGCGAGGACTCAAAGCCTCCCAGCGGTCCGTCAGGGCCTTCACGGCCTCGCTTGCGCGAGACTCCTCAAAGCTCCTGTTCACGGCCATGTCGATGGAGGCAAGCAGCTTTTCGTCCACGATCGGCTTGGCGAGAAAGTCCACGGCCCCGCGGCGCATGGCCTTCACGGCCATTTCTATGTCGCCGTGCGCGCTCACGAAAATAACGGGCAGGCGGTTGGAAAGCTCAATGAGGCGTTCATGAAGCTCTATGCCGGTCAGGCCCGTCATGCGGACGTCGAAAATGCCGCAGCCCGGAACCGTCGGATCGTCATGCTCGAGGAAATCCTCGGCGCTGGCGTAGGTTCGGACCAGCCAGCCTTCGCTTTCGACCAGAAACTTGTAGGATTCGCGCACGCCCGCATCGTCGTCGACACTGCGACTGACGGCGCGCGATTTTCTATTGTCCATTTGTTTTCTCCAGATCCGCGGTCACCAGCTCGGGCTTGACGGGAAGCGTCAGCACCGCCCGCAGCCCCTTGGGAGCAGCAGGCTCGAAGGCGACCCGGCCGCCATACGATTCCGTCAATTTTCGCACGATCGACAAGCCGATCCCAAGGCCTCCCGTTTTGCCGGAAACGAGCGGAACGGCCAGCGCGGCCACCGTTTCCTCCGTCGCGACGGGACCGTTGTCCTCAACGACAAACCTTATGGCTGTCCCCTCTTCCTCCGCACTGACCGTCACGCGGGGCTGCGGATCGGAAGCGGCGCTTTCCGCGGCATTCTTCATCAGGTTGCGGAAGATCAGCTCGATTTCGAGCGAATCGCCTTCCATGGCAAGCCCTTCGGGGACACTGCAGACAAAATCCGTCTGCGTCATGGATGCCTTGAGGGACGACGAGATCTTGCGGATCATGAGGCTGAGATCAATGCTCTCAATCTGGCGCTGGCGGCGTCTCGCGTATCCGCGGACATGCTCGACGATGTCGCTCGCGCGCTCGTTTTCCGAGAGAATTCGGCCGAGCGCGAAGTCGAGCGCCCCGTCGTTCAGGGTGCCGTTGGGCATGCGGCGGCGCAGGCCCATGGCAAAATTTGAAACCGCCGCAAGCGGCTGCCTCAATTCGTGCGCCACGATGTTCGACATCTGGGACACGGCGGTCAGGCGCTCAAGCTCTTCGAACTGCCGTTCGGCCGCGCGCTGCTTCTTGACGGTCGCCATCAGCTCGGACGAGCGCTGCCTCACGAGGCGTTCGGCGGCAATGCTGTGCCAGAGCATCCCGAATACGACGGCGAGCGCAAGAAGCACCCAGGAAATGTTGTCCTCAAGAATTTCCTGCAGAGACTTCTTCTGATAGCTCATGTAGGCCGGATCCCGCACGCGCTCCGCGATGCGGTGCACGGGACGATAGTCCGCCGCCGGCCCCCAGTGCATGCCGTTGTCATTGCCGAGGCTCAGCAGCGTGGCCGCAAGATCGCGCACGTTGTCGCCGGCAATCGAAAGACCCGCCGCAAACACTCAGCCCGGCACGGGCTCGGTGGAGCTCGCAAGACCCGATGCGTCGTCAAGGCGCAGATCAACCGGCACCCAGCCGTCAAAGAGATCGTTCTCCCGCTCGCGAACAAAGTCGGTCGAAACGGCAACGGCTTCAAAGCCGCTTTGAACGGCAATGGAAACGGCATGCTCCGGCGACATCCCGCGGCCGAACTCATGAATGACGGGCGGGGTGAGCTTGCGCTGAAGCATTTCATTCTGCAGGAGGAGCGACACGTCGCTCACGTCCCCGGCAATGACGGCAACGGGCTTCCTGGCGAGTTCGCCAAGGCCGTGCGCATGGCCGGACACGGGCTGTGCATAAACCATGACCGACACAATCGACCGGGATTCGCCGCCGACGGGCACGTAGAGGGACGCCATCGACTTGTAGCCGCCGTATCGCTCGAGAAGCGCGAAGACGTGCGGGCTCACGATGGCGAAATCGAGCTCCCGGTAGGCCTTCATGTCGAAGCGTTCGCCTTCGGCGATCGGCCTGACGACAAAGACGCGGTCCTCGGTGACCGCGTTGAGCTCGCGGACCGTTTTCTCGAAGAAGGCCTGCTGCTTCTCGAAGATGCCCGCCTGCACGCCGATCACGCGGACTGCGCGCGTCGGATCGGCGGCCAGAGCAGATGCAGATGCGCCCAGGGCCAAAATGACGGCGAGCACGCCTGCAAGAAGGATCCGGATCATCCGCAGGCGGCTGCTGAAAACGTGAATTATCATGATAAGGAATACTTCGCACGAAACAGCGGCGTCTGTCAATTGCATCTTTTACGTAGTGCGATCTCACACTTGACGCAGGAGCCGTCCTCCTGTACATTTCACGCCGAAACGAAAGATTGAAAAGTTAACGCATGACTGATTTGGCTCTTCTCGATCGCAGAACATTCCTTCAGGCTTCCGCCGCTCTCGCGGCAGGCGGCTTGAGCTCGCCCATGGCGACCGCTCGCCCGATGCCCGAAGACGAAGTTCGCGACGTGGTGGTGATCGGTTCGGGCGGCGCAGGCCTTGCCGCAGCCATCATGTCGGCGGAAGGCGGAGCGGACACGCTCGTTTTGGAAAAGATGGCCGAAGCGGGCGGCAATACGCGCCTGGCCGACGGCTTCAACGCCGTGGACCCGAACGCCCAGAATGCGATCGGCGTCGGAGACTCCGAAGAAAAGCATGCCGAACAGATGCTCGAAAGCGGACGCTGGACTGCAAATCCCGAACTCGTGCGCACGGTGACCTACGGCGCGCCCGAAACGCTCGAATGGCTCAAGGCCTGCGGCGTGGTGTTTGCGCCCGGCGTCTATCAGGTCTACGGAAGCATGTGGCCGAGAACCCACAGTCCCGCCGCACCTCTGGGCGCCGGCTACATCGAGCCGCTCATGAGGAAATGCGCGTCTCTCGGCGTCGAAGTTCGCACGAAGACCAGGGTGCTCCGCGTCCTTCGCGAAGAGAACGGTCCCGTCACGGGTGTTGAAGTGCGCACCGCTGCGGGAAAAGTCCGCCGCATTGCCGCACGCCGGGGCGTCGTGGTCGCCTCCGGCGGCTTCAGCGCCAACGCGAAGCTTGCCGCTCGCTTTGATCCGAAGCTTGCCGGGCTGCGCACGACGAACTTTCCGGGTGCAACCGGCGACCTGATTGCTCCGCTTGAGGACATCGGCGCTGCGGCCGTGGGAATGGAATTCTTCCAGCTTCTTCCCGGCAGCGCAGCGAACGGCAGATTCATCGGCGCCATCTCGCCCGTGGAGAACATGATTCTGGTCAATCGCTCGGGCCTTCGGTTTGTCGCCGAGGACAGTCCCGGCACGACCGTGACGGATGCCGTTCTGAGCCAGCCAGGCCGCCTCGCCTTCCCGATTCTCGACGCTTCGGGGTACGCAGGCATGAAGCCGACGTCTCGAGCCGCATTCGACGAGGGCATGAAGCACGGAGATGCCGTAGAGGCGCCAAGCCTGGCCGCTCTTGCATCCCAACTGCAGATCCCGTCGGAAAGCCTCGTTCAGACGGTTGAGGAATACAACCTCGCCGTTCGAAACAAGAAGGACGCGATCGGGCGCAATCCGAACATGCTGGCGAGTCCCATCGTCAAGCCGCCGTTCTACGCGGCGAAGGTGTCGATGTCGATCAACTGCTCGCTCGGCGGCATTGCCGTCACGCCGCGAGCCGAAGTGCTCGACCGTCACCGCAGGGTCATCCCGCGCCTCTTTGCCGCAGGCGAAGTCACCGGCGGCATTCATGGCGAAAACCTCATGGGCGGCAATGCGCTCGCCGAGATCTTCACCTACGGGCGCATTGCGGGCCTGAGCGCGGCGCTCGGTCCGGACAGGACGCTCTCCTTCGGACCGAAGGCGGGCTGAATCCCGCTCATTTTGTGCCGAATCACATCGCGACCTGCAGCAATGCAGGCACGCGAGGGACTTTTGCGTCCCGAAAAACCGAATTCAACCTTTTTTCTAAAGACCCCGTCCTTGCGGGCGGGACCAATCAATCCAACCAAACAGAGAACAATCATGGAATTTTTGGAATTTCTGATGCTCACGGCCACGATGCTTCTGCTCATCTACAAGCCGGAAAAGGAAAAGCTTGCCTGGCAGCTTCTCATCATCTCGTGGGGCATGGTCGTCTTCATGTACATCGGCCACGTCTCCAACAGCATCCTCGGCTCCCTCAACCTCTAAGGAAAGTAGAACATCATGTCCAATTACGCTCTTCCTGTGAATGAACAGGACATCAAGAAGGCCAAGACCTTCTACGACCTCGTCTGCTGGGGCGGTCTGCTGATCGTTCTGCTTCCCGTCGGCATCGCCAACGTCATTCTCGGCTACTTCCTCGGCGACTCTCCCTGCACGCTCTGCTGGGGCCAGCGCCAGCAGATGGCCTACATCGGCGTCGTCGCTCTCTTCATGGTCCGCTACGGCTTCAAGCCCAAGTATCTTGCCACGATGCTCGTGATGGCTGCCATCGGCCTCTACTCCAGCTTCCGCCACTACGGCAACCACGCCATGCGCGACGTCGGCCAGGGCTTCGGCCTCGACATCTTCGGCCTGCACACCCAGTTCTGGGCTGAAGTCGTGTTCTGGTGCGTGGTCTTCCTCTTCGGCCTCGCCGTCTATCTCGCTCCGCGATTCGACGCCCTGATCGAAGAATTCAAGGGCAAGACCTTCCGTCCGTTCTCCTGCTTCAACCGCATCGCGTTCGCCGTCGTGACCGCCATCATCGCCTCCAACTGCTTCCAGGCTCTCTGGTCCACCGGCATCCCGCCGTTCTGGGGCCAGGGCGATCCGGTCCGCTTCTCCTTCAATCCGAAGTATGTCGTTTGGTCCGCCGACTCCTGGGAAGGCATGTGGTCCGGCATCAACTTCCTCGGCAAGCGCGACGTGAAGGATCCCGACTTCGCCTACAAGCCCAACGCCCAGCGCCTCGGCATCACCTTTGCCCATGACGCCAAGAACGCTCCGGTCAATGTCGATGCCATGCTCACCGTAGCCGACGTCCGTCCGATCAAGGGCATCAGCGACAAGATCAACACGATCAGCCTGATCAACGGCCAGTACTTCGTGGGCTCCAAGTACAGCTTCTGGACGCTCGACGCCGAACTCAAGCCTGCCGTCTCCGCCGCCTATGACCCGTGGTACTCCGCCAACGTGCTCGACCTCGTCGGCATCACGCCGTGGAAGGACGACGCCTTCGTCCTGATGGGCTCCAACAAGACGCTGCTTCGCGCTCGACTCAACCCGAACGCCGACGACGTCAAGGGCTGGGGCAACTTTACTGCCGGCCGCAACAGCGTTGAACATGTCGGCGGTCTCGGCCGCTCCCGCATCGATACGGAACGCGCCAAGTTCTCCTACGTTCATTCCGCCGCCGCGGACGG
>JAXZEJ010000132.1:0-4477 GCA_037424205.1 bacterium
CTCTTCCGATCTAACCTGTTCCGACCATCAGGAAGATGATCGGAACTAATGACAGTACTACAAACTGTTTCAGGCTGAGAAAGGATTTTGAGCTTCCTGAACCTGTTTGGTTTTCAGAGGTCATGTCGGTTGAATCAATAATCCAAATAAGGGAAGTACTTGGCGACCAGCTTCTGCAATTGTCCTGTTGCCTGAAGCTGGATGAGCGCGAGATTGATGGGCGCAATCATTTTCATGTTGTCGATGTGAACGGCGATCTTGGAGTCCGTCAATGCCGAATCGACGACGGGATAGTTTCCGGCGATGAGGTATTCCTTGCCAATGCCGCTCTTGAGAAGAGCATATCCGTACATGCCGTCTACAAGGACCATGTTGACTTCGCCTTTACGCAAGCCGGCAATGACGTCATGGTTGTTCGGATAAGTCTTGACCGCAAGTCCCGTGTCGGCAAAGTCCCGTGCAAGTCCTTTGTGTTGAAGGGTGTCCTGCCAGACGCCGACAATCAGAGCACCGATATCCGTGTCCTGAATCGGGACGAGCTCGGGATCCATGGTGATGAAGAACAGAAGCGAGCGAAGATAGGTTTCGGAGAAGGCGAGGAATTGCTTTCGCTCTTCGCTGGCACCAAGACCGACCACGGCGACATCGACCTGCTTGTCCTTAAGCACGCGTTCAATTTCGGAAAAGGGCGTGGGAATGATGGTGCACCGAACCTTCAACACTTCGCACAGCGAGTTTGCAAGATCGACCTCAAATCCCGTGCGTTCTCCCGTCCTTTCGTCAATGTAGGAGAAAGGCTTGTAATCCTTGAGGACGGCGACCTTGAGCGGATGAGCCTCTAGCGGGAAATCCGACGACTCCCGGTTGTTCGAATACATGTATGCCATGACTGCTGTTGCAGCAATGGCAAGGAGGATGAGGAAGGTGATGAACAGCTTTCGCTTCATGTGACTGGAGACAAACTTCAGCCTTTAGGCTTGATAGTGTTGCGACGATGCTTCCAAGGATTGAATGTAGGGACACTGCTTGACCGTTCGAACTGCTTCCTGAATGGGAAGAGGCTTTGCATAGTAGTAGCCTTGGAAAACATCGACGCCCATGTCGGCAAGCAAGCCGTGCATTTCCGCGTTTTCGACACCTTCGGCGCAAACGGAAAGACCAATGTTGTGGCAGGCAGAGATGATTCCGGCGAAAAATCGCTGCTTGTCGGAGTCCTCCAGAACCGACAAAACAAAGGACCTGGAGAACTTCACCATGTTGAAAGGCACGTGCAGCAGGACTTCAAGGGAGTTGTAGCCCGTGCCGAAATCATCAACAGCGGTCAGGACGCCGAGCTCTCGCAGAGACTTGATTTGTGCACGCAGAAAGTCACGGTTGCTCGGGCGCGCCGTCTCGGTCAATTCGACCATGAGATGGCGTGGCGACATTATAAATCTTTTAAGACAAAGTTGGACAAACGGCACAAATCCGATATCAGAAGACTGACAAGCACTGAGGTTGAAGCTTACCTTGAAGCCGGGCTTCATGTCTTGTTCCAGACAGCGCGCCTGATGCAATACGGATTCCACCACCCAGCGTCCGAAAGGCTGGATGAGCGTGGTCTTTTCAAGAGCCGGAATAAACATTTCGGGGCTCACCGAACCATTTGCCAGCCGAACAAGAAACTCACCGCCGATGAATCCGTTTCGATCGACCTGCGGCTGGAACACCTGAGTCAGCCCCATGAAATCGATGCGGAAGGCAAGGGCCAATTGTACCATGTCGGCCAGACTAAGCCCGCTTTTGACGTGAATTCGGTCTGAGAGCCTTGTGAGAAATTCGGCTCGCAAGTCGGATGCTTCGTTGAGTGAATTGGGTTTGCGCGAGAAAAATGAACGGCTTTCATTGACTGTGCCGTATTTCGAAAACAAGCCGAAATCGGTCATGTCCTTATCATTGGTGCATGAAAAGGCCACCAGAATGGAACCGTCAAAAAGGGGTTCGGCAAAGTCGAGAAGACAGGGTCTGAGTTCGTCTTGAACCAAGCTGCAAAGCTTGTCGGGCTCACAATTGAGTTCGGAAAACGCAATAACGGCAGTCTGGCAAGCCGGAATCACACGAAGGAAGTCTTCAAGCGTTTGACGATCTCGAGCCGAGCAATCAAGCTGATGGAGAAACTCGCCGAGAATCTCGAAAAAGTTATAGATGCAGACGTAGCCTTCGATCCTGCGGGAGCTTGCATGCGAACTCAGAGGCTTTGCCGTCACGCGAATCCAGAAAACCTTGCCGTAAATCCTGACTCTGGCATAGTGCGAACATGTGATCGACTGATTATCCAGCAGCTTTTGGAAGCTTTCTCTACATAGAATCCGGTCGCAGGGATCCAGAAAAAGGTTGATCAGGGATTCACCGCCATCTGCAAATTTCGTGCTGGTGAGCCCCAATAGATTCGCGAGGAGCGGATGCAATTGCATCACGCCGGTGCCTCGGTCAATCGTGAACGGAAGAGAATCTATGACGGGGAAGCGCAACAGCTTGAAGATGGGATCACTTATGGCCATGATGTCAGCTCAGCCAAGGGCTTGATGGGGACGTAAATCCGTCCTAAGAGTTGAGTCCTGATACGACATGATAATCCTAGTGCAAACGACGGACAAATATAGTCGAACAAGTCCTTAACAACCTTAAGTGAGATCAAACGCAACGCAAAGTTTAGCCTTAAAACGTCGAGTGCGCAGGCATAGTTGGGAAACGGAGCCTGAAGACGACTATGCCGGCCACACGCGAACGGCGCGACCGGCACAGCGGTTTAATCAGTCTCCCAAAGATGCCTCTCCGTAGTCAAGAGCAACGGCTTCAGCAGGCGAAAGATCACCGAATTCACAGAAGCGATCGCGACCCTTGGCCTTGGCAGCATAAAGCGCCGCATCCGCTTCATGCACCAGTTCAAGCAGGGATCCTTGTCTCTCTGATTTTGCAATGGTGCTCAAGCCAATGGAAATGGTCAGCGGCTGATTGCGGACAAAGGTTCCATGAATGAAGGAATCCTGACGGGAAATGTATCGGGCCAGGCGAAGCAGGTGCGCTGCAGTCTGGCGGGATTTGTCTTCATTGGTGTTCGGCATGACGATGCAGAATTCCTCGCCGCCGAAGCGATAGATGCGGTCGTTTTCGTTAAGGCCGAGCTTCAGCTGCTTGCCGAGGTTTTCCAGAATCTTGTCGCCGAAGAGATGTCCGCGAGTGTCGTTGATCACCTTGAAGAAGTCAATGTCGACCATCAGCACGCGGGTGTGTGCAGGAATGGCCTTATGCTGGTCAATAAACTGGCGAAGCGACTTGCGGTTTTCAACCCCTGTGAGCGGATCGATCGTGCTCTCGGTCATGAGTGCGGAATACTTTTGCTCAATGGTCTTCGTTTCCTCGCGACTCTTGTTGTGGAGATCGCAGAAAACCGTGAGCCAGGCAATCGCGTCGTTGATTTCGCTGATTCGGGTAACGGCGAATCTGGGAATGACGGCGTCAAGGAGGTACTTTCTCATGCCGACATTGATCTCCATCAGGGGCTTCATGACGACAAAGAACCAGACGAGCAGAATGAGGATGGTGATGGACGAAAAAGCAGTCACCAGCAGGAAAACGGCCAAACTGGGATCCGTGATTCTGTTGATCTGTCTGATCTCGTTGATAATTCCCGAAGTTTCGATGGACGCATATTGAGTGCCAAGGACTGTTGCAAGTTTCTTCATGGATTCGACCTTGGCATCAAAGACTTTACCGACCCTCACTTGTTCGTCAATCTTTTCATCTAGAAGGTCGAGGTTCCTGTCAAGGCGGGTGCAGACTTCAGTCTGATCGTAGGGCGCAGCCTCCATCGTGTGGCAGGCATGAAGGTGGAGCGCATTCAAATCCGAGAGCTGGTGGCGCGCGATGTCCGGGTCATAATGGCGGTAGCCGTTCTGGGTGAAATTGAAGTTGAGTTCCGGCAGCGTCATCTTTTCAAGCGGAATGGCCATGGCATAGGCTTTGAAAAGATCGTTGTAGACGGCAAGATTCAACTCCTTGAGCGAGTTAAGCCCGTCATCATAGTCCTGCCTGGCTTCCCAGACCTCTCGAACGTTGTCAAGGAGTTCGTTCATGCTCTTTCGAGTCTGTTCATGCTCCTCGGCAGCGGATTCTGACAGCAGCTTCCAAACATTGATGTAAGACTCGCGCGCCCGATGATCGTCCGCAGTCTCGGAAAGCGTGGCCAAAGCGTAGCGGAGCGCCTCGAGATTCATGGTTCCGCGCTGGGTGTTCAGCACGCTGGTGATGGTGTGGCGGGCAAGATTGGAGGTGTGCTCCTGAACGTTCGCCGAAAGTTTGTAGGCAGCCAGGCTGGCTGAAAGAATCAGAACGGCGATCGGAATAAGCGACAGGTATAAAAAACGCTTGAGCGAAATGGGTTTTATGCCCGAACCCG
Source organism: bacterium (assembly GCA_037424205.1). Classification (GTDB taxonomy): domain Bacteria; phylum Pseudomonadota; class Gammaproteobacteria; order Burkholderiales; family Burkholderiaceae_F; genus Sutterella. The sequence continues at coordinate 4,439 of JAXZEJ010000132.1, forward strand.
AATTTTTCGATAAATCTTCGATCATTTGTTCGAGCTCAA
>JAXZEJ010000133.1:0-1328 GCA_037424205.1 bacterium
ATCTGCATTGTCCGCGTCAAAAACGGACCATCCGCATTATTGACCCGGCATTGTTGGAGAAACTCAGCGTGCGTGAAAAGATTGTCATCGCCAACTGGAAAATGAACGGATCCTCCGAGGCCAACAGCCTCTGGGCGGAAAAATTCCTTGCCATGAAGGGCGATCTCAACTGCAGAACCGCCGTCTGCGCGCCTTTCGTATATCTGTCCGAACTTGTTCGCCTTTTCAAGGGCACTGGCGTTGCCGTCGGCGCTCAAACGGTTTCGACCGAAGACAAGGGCGCCTTTACGGGCGAAGTGTCCGCCGCCATGCTCGCCGACATCGGCATGAGCCTGTGCCTCGTGGGCCATTCGGAACGCCGCACCCTCTGGGGTGAAGACGACGAAGACGTGGCCGCTCAGGCCGAGAAGCTCGTTGCAAACGGCATTGCCCCCGTTGTCTGCGTGGGCGAAACGCTTGACGAGCGACAGAATGGCCTTACCGAAGACGTCGTGCTGCGCCAATTGCGAGCCGTGCTCGCGCGCGTGCCCGCCGCCAAGCTCGGTGCCGTCGCCTATGAGCCCGTCTGGGCCATCGGCACGGGTCATACGGCCACGCCGCAGGAAGCCCAGAACGTCCACGCAGTGCTCCGCGCCTGCCTCGCCGAGGGCGACGCCGAAGTTGCTGCGAAGATGCCGCTCCTTTACGGCGGCAGTGTCAAGCCGGCCAATGCACATGAACTTTTCTCCCAGCCCGACATTGACGGCGGCCTCATCGGTGGCGCCGCTCTCAAGGCTGAAGATTTCCATTCCGTCTGCGCGGCCGCCCGCGTCGACTGATTTTTCACTCTAAGGTTTAACCGCCATGCATTTTCTTCTTAGCATCGCTCTCGTTCTGCAGATCATCTCTGCCGTCGTCGTGATCGTGCTCGTGCTCATGCAGCACGGCAAGGGCGCCGACCTCGGCGCCGCCTTCGGTTCCGGCGCCTCCGGCTCCGTGTTCGGTGCAACGGGCAGCGCCAACTTCCTGTCCCGCTCCACGGCCATCGCCGCTACGGTGTTCTTCTGCTCTACGCTCGCCCTGACCCTCGCTTCCGGCGCCTTCAACAAGCGTGCCGCACAGCCCGCGGGTGGTGTTTTGTCGACGGTTGAACAGCCGGCATCCCAAGAACACGGTATTTCTGGTAGTGAAAACCCTAATAAGGCCCCCACGAACGAAATTCCGAGGTAAAATGCTTCTCCTCTGCTGATGACCTCGCTTCTTCGGATGCACATCAGTAGAGAACAGTTAGGGCCGCGGTCGTGGCGAAATTGGTAGACGCGCAGCGTTGAGGTCGCTGTGGTGAGAGC
>JAXZEJ010000134.1:0-1284 GCA_037424205.1 bacterium
AATACCGGCCTGTCACGCCGGGGGTCGCGGGTTCGAGTCCCGTCCACTCCGCCAATAAATTCTGAAAGAAGGCGAACCTTGCGGTTCGCCTTTTTTTTGCTCAAAAAAATCATTGGGAACGAGGCCGCTCCCGGCGTAATGCGCCGGTCGGCCAAGACAACAAGGAAAGTTCATGCTTCAGGCATTTCGCGATCACAAGCGCTGGCTGATGTTCATCGCCATGGTGCTGATTATTCCGAGCTTCGTCGTGACGGGTATTTACAGCTACAACCGCATGACTCAGGCTGACAATTCCATCGCCAAGGTGGGCGACAGCTCCATTACGCCGGAACTCTTCGACCAGGCCAAGCGCCAGCAGCTCGAACGCCTGCGCCAGCAGATGGGCGACCAGTTCCGCGCTGGCATGCTCGACACGCCCGAGGCTCGTGAGGCTCTCGTGCGCAATCTGATGGACGAGGCCGCTGTTTCGCAGACGGTTGCCAATGAGTACATCACCGTCAGCGAACAGGAAGCCGTCGCTCTCATCAAGAACGCCGACGCGCTCAAGGAGAACGGCCAGTTCTCGCCCGCTCTCTACGAGCGATTCCTCCAGAGCCAGGGCAAGAGCGACCAGCAGTTCGTAGCTGAAATTCGTCGCGACCTTGCCAAGGAGTCGCTCCTCACGGGCGTGACCGCCACCTATCCGGTGCCGTCCGCCGTGGTTGATCATCTGCACAAGATCATCACGGAACAGCGTGAGGTTCAGACGTATATCTTCAATATCGACCAGTACATGGGCGATGTCAAGGTGAAGCCGGAAGAGGTCAAGGCCTACTACGACGGTCATCAGTCCGAATTTATGGCTGACGAGCACGTTACGGCACAGTACGTCGTGCTTTCTCCCGACAGCTTCAAGGCCTCGATCAAGCCGAATGAAGAAGATGTCCGCAGCTACTACGAACAGAACAAGCAGCGCTATGCCACCAATGAGGAGCGCCGCGCCAGCCACATTCTGATCGCCTTCGGTGACGACAAGGCCGCCTCCAAGAAGAAGGCTGAAGAGATTTTTGCCAAGGCCAAGGCAGATCCGTCCAGCTTTGCGAAGCTTGCCAAGGAAAACTCCATCGACACGGGGTCCGCTGTTGAAGGCGGCGATCTTTCCTTCTTCAGCCGCGGCATGATGGTCAAGCCCTTTGAGGATGCCGTCTTCACCGCCAAGAAGGGCGACATTGTCGGTCCGGTTGAAAGCGACTATGGCTGGCACATCATTTATGTGACCGACATTCATCCGGCCCGTGTCCGCGA
>JAXZEJ010000135.1:0-3826 GCA_037424205.1 bacterium
GTGGGTGGTGTGGAAGGGGCTGAGGATATAAAGTCCTCACCCCTATCCGATGGTCCGAAGAAGCGGGCCGCAGTCTTTCGACAAGACTGCGGCCCGGGAGAGTTGAATGACTGCGATTTGTGAGGATCAGGCGTCCTTCCAAACCTCGCGTGCGATTTCAGCAACGAGGCGGACCTTGGCCCACTGTTCGTCCTCGGTCATGATGTTGCCTTCCTCGGTCGAGGAGAAGCCGCATTGCGGAGAGAGGCAGAGCTGTTCGAGCGGAACGTACTTCGAGGCTTCGGCGATGCGGGCCTTGACGGCCTCCTTGTCCTCGAGTTCCGGGAACTTGGAGGTGATGAGGCCGAGGACGACCGTCTGGTCCTTGATGCGGCTCAAGGGCTCGAAGCCGCCGGCGCGGTCGCTGTCGTACTCGAGGAAGAAGGCGTCGACGTTGCAGTTGGCGAAAAGAATGTCGGCGACGGGCTCGTAGCCGCCCGAAGAGAACCACGTGGAGCGGAAGTTGCCGCGGCAGATGTGCATCGTGACCGTCAGGTCTGCGGGCTTGGCGGCGAGAATCTTGTTGAGGACCTTGACGTAGCTGCGGCCTACCTGATCAACGTCGATGCCGCGGGCGGCGTAGGCCGCGCGCTTTTCGGCGGAGCAGAACTCGCCCCAGCTCGTGTCGTCGAACTGCAGATAGCGGCAGCCGCGGGCGTAGAGCGCAAGCATGGCGTCGGTCCAGGTCCGGGCAAGGTCGTCAAGAAGAAGCTCTTCGTTGTCCTTGTAGGCGGCGATCGGTTCGTAGTTCGTTGCGCGCACGCAGCAGATGAGGTGCAGCATCGACGGCGACGGGATCGTGTACTTGACCGGAGCGTCGCCCGCAATCTTCTTGAGACGGTCAAAGGCGTCGAGGAACGGATGATCGGCCGGGAAGGAGAGGCGGTCCTCGATCACGACGGTCTCGGCCTTGGGCTGGCGGCCTTCGAAATGCACGGACCAGGCTTCGGCCTTGACGTGGCGGATGCCCTTGATGCCGGCGATGAAGTCGAGGTGCCAGAAGGCGCGGCGGAATTCGCCGTCGGTCACGGCGGTGAGGCCGTTCTCGCGCTCCTTCTTCACGAGCTTGGCGATCTCTTCGTCCTCAACGGCGGTGAGCGCTTCACGGGTGAGCTCGCCTCTGGCGAAGGCGGCGCGGGCCTGTGCGACGGCGGCCGGACGAAGGAAGCTGCCGACGACGTCGGCGCGATACGGAGGAAGAACGTGGGTCATGGTGCGAATCCTTTCTAGTCAGTTTTTTTCAAGGACGGTCCGAAGCGTAGAGGAATGCTTCAAAGCGCCTGCTGTTCAGACACTGTATCGCCTGCGGGATGAAGGAAGGTACGTAATACCTCAAAGGATGGTCAGTTTTCCGCAAGGAAGAGCGAATAATCTCGCTGCGAGGCTTGATCCGAGGCTGCTTCTTGCCCGGGATGCCTGGTGCAGGCTAAGATTCAAGCGTCAGCCATTCCTTTTTGCCATGTCGATCCTGCCCTCGATTTTCACGACTCTGCTCGCAGCGGCGATTGCCGTCTGCGCGCCTCTGCACGCCGAGCCCCTGCACGGCGGCATTGCGGCCGTTTCGTCTGCATCGTTGACGGGAACGGGCGAGGGCGACGTCAGGATCGGCGTCATGGACACGATCAGCACGGCCGTCGATGCGGCGAGCCTGACGGAAGGCCTGGTGCTTCTTTCGAAGCCTCTTGAGAAGGATTTCCGCATCTTCTGGCGCGACATCGTGACGCCCGACGCGGCGCCCGAGGTGCTGCATCAAAAGCCCGACTTTCTCATTCTTCCGACCGAGCAGATCGACCTTATCGGAGAGCAGGGCGTGCAGATGTTCCGCATCGCCACGCGAAAGCCCTGGACCGCCGCCGACGCGGCGCATGCTGTGGGTTCGCTTGTCGTGACGCGGGCCGATCGGGCCGACATCAATTCGCTCGAGGATCTCAAGGACAAGCACGTCGTGGCCGACACGCCGACGAGCCTGACGGGCTGGCTGGCGGTGCAGGGAGAGATCGCCCGGGCGGGTCATGATCCCGACAAATTCTTCGGCCGGACAACCTTCCTGAGCTTTGCGTATCCCGGCGTCCTTTCCGCCGTGCTGCAGGGCAGGGCCGATGCGGCCGTGCTCCCGACATGCCTTCTCGAGCTTCTCAATTCGCGAGGCCTGATCGACGCGTCCGACCTCAAGGGCGTGGGCGTCAGAGATTCCGACGCCATCGTCTGCCGCCATTCGACGGCGCTTTATCCCGACATCAGCATCGTGGCCTTCCCGTGGACGCCCGAGCCTCTTGTGAAGCGCATGACGCTCTCGCTTCTCTCTGCCGGGAGCGACGCCGACTACGAGTGGTCGACCATGGTCGGCACGTCCGACCTGCGCGAACTCTACAGGCTTCTTGAAATCGGGCCCTACAGCCATCTTCGCGACATGTCTCCGATGGCGGTCTACAAGCGCTGGCAGACAGAGATCCATCTGGGCCTTCTGATTCTTCTTCTGCTCGTCATGAACGAATTCCGCCTGCGCGGACTGGTCGCAAGGCGCACTTCGGAATTGTCCGACGCCCTGGCGGCTCTCAAGGCTTCGCAGGCCGAGGCTGCGGTCGTGCGCGATCAGCTCGGCGCCCTGGAGCGCAAGAACATCGTTGCGCAGATGTCGGGCATGATCGCTCATGAGATCAAGTCGCCCGTCGGGGCGATCCGGAACTTTGCGGCCGTCGTGAAGATTCTTTTGAAGGATGCCATCGCCGGGAATCCGAATGCAAGAACGGCTGTCGAGGGCATTGATGCCGAGGCGCTCAAAATCGCCGGCATCGTCGACCGCGTGAGAGGCTATGTCAAAAACCGCACCGCCAATCATGCTCCGACGGATTTGAAGCGCGCCGTCGATCGAGGCGTTCGAGCCTTCAAGCTGGGACAGCTCGCTTCCGTTCCGGTGCTCGTGCAGATGCCCGAGACGCCGGCCATGGTGCTCGGCGACGGGCTTGAGCTTGAACTTCTCGTTCTCAATCTCGTGAAGAACGCCGCCGAAGCCGTGCATGAGCTCAGGGATGAGCGCGGCCAGCCCGCGGGACGCGTCATTGTCACGCTCTCGCAAATCGACCGGGACGCCTCGCACGGCGCCCAGTGGATGCTCGCCGTGGCGGACAACGGGCGAAGGCTGAATGAAGACGAAAAGGCCCGACTCATGCATTCGCTCGAGAGCGTGAAGCCCGACGGCCTCGGACTCGGTCTCTCGATCGTTCGCGGCATCGCGGACAGCCACGGCGCGGCGATCGAATTCGAGGCGAAGCATTCGGGCGGCGTCGTGGTCAGCGTTCTCTTCGACAAGCTCGACGAAGAGGCTGCGGCGCGCGCAGCCGCCGAAGCGCAGAAGAATCATACGAATCCATAAGGGCCGGAAAAGAGATCCGGCAGTGGAACAACCAGGAGATAAAAGAATGGCCAAAGTCCTACCGATCGTGAGAATCGTCGACGATGATGAAACGTTCTGCATGTCGCAGAAGATGTTTCTTCAGGCGATGGGCTGGCTCGTCCTGACGTACGGGAGCGCCAGGGCCTTTCTGGAGGACGACGATCCCGAACAGCCGGGCTGTCTGATCCTCGACATGCGCATGCCCGAGATGACGGGACTTGAGCTCCAGACGGCCCTCGTTTCCCGCGGCGCGCCCCTGCCGATCATCTTCCTCACGGGGCACGGCGACGTGAACATGGCCGTTCATGCCCTTCAGCACGGCGCCTTCGACTTCCTGCAAAAGCCCGTGGATCCGGAAAAGCTCAACGAGGTCGTCGCGCGCGCGGTCGAGAT
>JAXZEJ010000136.1:0-23748 GCA_037424205.1 bacterium
GGTGGGTGGTGTGGAAGGGGCTGAGGATATAAAGTCCTCACCCCTATCCGATTGTGCTGTCCACTCGTTCGGCATGACGGTTATACCGTCCTTGCGGATGTTGAGTCGTGTGAAGTGCTGGATAAGGTCGCCGGCATCGCGGCCGACGGCTGTCCAGACGAGAGGGTCACCTCCGAGCTGCTTGAGGCTGTAGGCAATATTTGCGGCACAGCCGCCGAAAGTACGACGCATCGAAGCAGCTTGAAGCGTGACATTGAGGCAGTCAAGCGCTTCGTTTCTGAGGGTGTCGGCAAAGTATCCCTCATGAGTGAAGACCGTGTCGTAGGCAATGGAGCCTGAAATGATGACTGACATGGTTCGAAAAAAGAAAAGGCGTCCGGCTGAAGCGCGGGACGCCATGAATTAGAAGCGTTACTGAAGAGTTGCAATCGGTTTGACGATGGCTTTTGCAGCGTCGTAGGGCAGCGGCGTTGTGACAGTCAGACGGACGGAAACGTGTGCGCCGGGGGCGACGGCATCTTGATTGCCGAAGCCGTAGTCAGCCGGTTCGAGCACTCGCTGAGCAAGTGTTTCCCCACTCGCGTCAAGCAGCTTCATCTCCAGAATCGGCAGTGCCTGAGGCAGTTCGGAGGAATTTTTGAGCGTGGCTGTTACGACGGGCATGTGACGAGCAATTTCGCGGTCCGCGTCGTCTGCCGTTTCAAGCGGCCGCTCAATCTCAGCAGATACGTCGAAGGCGGCCGCATTCTGCCAAACAAATCCCGGACATGGTGCTTTTGTGCAGACTTGTTCGTAGAGAGGGCGCAATTGTGGCATTGTGCCGAGAACGGTCTTGTGGCCGAGGAGAAGGCCGGCAGTCAAAAGAACTGCCAAGGCAAGAATGGCGACGAGCGTCCAGAGCATCCCGTGCGACCGTTCGGAGCTCTCTTGGATGAGAGGCGAAGGGGTGTCGACGGGGGCTTCCTTGGCATCGGCGCGGGCGTCGAAGTCTGTGAGCGAGTCAGCAAGACGGCTCATGGCAACTTCGCCTTCACGAGCCTCTTCTTGCTGAAGAGGCTGATGCTTGGCGATTTGTTGAAGACGTTCGTCCAGCTTTTCGTCGGGAACGATCAGGCTTTCCGTTTTGTCGGCAGAAAAGCAGGCCTGGCATTCAGTGCAGTGGAGCATGTCGGCGGCGAAGTCATCTTTGACTCGCCACAGTGCCCCGCAAGCGGGACAACGAAGAACTTTGGCCATGGAGGATTCTCCTCGGAACGATTTGACGGTTACTCGCGGCGGCCGGAAATGCAGACCCAATCCTCTTCCTGACGCCAGACGAAAAGCTTGACGGAAGGATCAATGGCTTGGTATGCGGCGATGACTTCTTCGGCCTGCTTGGCCAGGACGCCGGAAAGCACGAGAGCACCGCCTTTCTTTACGCGGCCAAGCAAGGCTGGAGCGAGCAGCTTGAGCGGGTTGGCAAGAATGTTGGCGACTACGATGTCGTATGTGCCGTCGGGCATGTCGTCGGGAAGGTAGAACTTTGCTTCAACGTGGTTCATCAGAGCATTGTCGCCGGCGGCTTCAACTGCCTGCGGATCAATGTCCGTTCCTGCGACTTCAGCGGCACCGACAAGTTTGGCGGCGATGGCGAGAATTCCCGTGCCGCAGCCGTAATCCAGAACGCGGTCCGTTGCCTTTACATTGGCGTCAAGCCACTGAAGGCAAAGATGCGTGGTCGGATGAGAACCGGTGCCGAAGGCAACGCCTGGGTCGAGGCGCACATTGATGGCGTTCTCGTTGGGCAAGTCGTGCCAGGTCGGCACGATCCAAAGACGATCCGAGACCTGCGTCGGCTGGAACTGAGCCTGAGTAATGCGAACCCAGTCGGCATCTTCGACTTCTTCGGTGCCAAGCAGTTCGGGCTTTTCACATTTCAGAGCCTTGACGGCGATGGCAAGGGAGGTTTCAAGATCGAAGTCGTCATCAGCCAGGATGGAAACGATGGAGCGCGGCCAGGCGCAGTTGTCGGGTTCGAGTCCGGGTTCGCCGTAGAGCGGCTTTTCGTCTGTCGATTCGGCGTCGGCGTCTTCGATGGTGGCGGAGAGTGCTCCAGCGTCCATCAGCATGTCGGAAAGCGCTTCGGCGCTGCGTTCGTCGGCAAGAATCTTAATCTGGCGCATAAATCCTCAACGGATAAAAAGAATGCGGGAGTCGAGTCAACTCCCGCAGGTTAAATAAGAAGAGGTTACTTGCGAGCTTCCGCGCGGGAACGGAGTTTCTCTTCCAGATAGTGGATGCTGGTGCCGCCCTGGAAGAAACGCTCGTCGGCAAGAAGTTCACGGTGGAGCTTCGTATTGGTCTTGATACCCTCGACGGCGAGTTCGGAGAGGGCGACTCGCATGCGTGCGATCGCCTGTTCACGGGTGTCGCCGTGAGCAATGATCTTGCCGATCATACTGTCATAGTATGGTGGAACGGTATAGCCGGCAAAAACATGCGTGTCGATGCGGATGCCGGGACCGCCGGGCAGATGCCACGCTGTGACGCGACCGGGACTCGGCACGAAGGTGAACGGGTCTTCAGCGTTGATGCGGCATTCGATGGCGTGGCCGCGCAGCGTGATGTCGCGTTGACGGTACGAGAGACGCTCCCCGGCAGCGATGCGGATCTGTTCGCAGACGATGTCGACGCCTGTGATCAATTCGGTGACGGGATGTTCGACCTGAACGCGCGTGTTCATCTCGATAAAGTAGAACTCGCCGTTTTCATAGAGGAACTCGAACGTGCCGGCGCCGCGATAACCGATGCGGCGGCATGCTTCAACACAACGGCTCCCCAGGCGGTCAATGAGCTTGCGGGGAATTCCGAAGGCCGGAGCTTCCTCAAGCACCTTCTGGTTGCGGCGCTGCATGGAGCAGTCACGCTCGCCGAGATAGACGGCATTCTGGAAGTTGTCGGAAAGAACCTGAATTTCGATATGACGCGGATTTTCGAGGAACTTTTCCATGTAGACGGTGGGGTTCCCGAAGGCGACGCGAGCTTCTTCGCGGGTCATGTTGACCGATGTGATGAGCGCGGCTTCCGTGCGAACGACGCGCATGCCGCGGCCGCCGCCGCCACCTGAGGCCTTGATGATGACCGGGTAGCCGATCTGGCGCGCGATGCGCAGGATTTCCTGAGGATCGTCAGGAAGTGCTCCGTCAGAACCGGGCACGCAGGGCACTCCTGCGTCTCGCATGGCCTGCTTGGCGCTCACCTTGTCGCCCATGAGGCGGATGCTCTCGGCGCGCGGGCCGATGAAGGTGAAGCCGGAGCGCTCGACGCGTTCGGCAAAGTCGGCATTTTCTGAAAGGAAGCCGTAGCCGGGGTGAATGGCCTCTGCATCCGTGACCTCAGCAGCGGAGATGATGGCCGGGATGTTCAGGTAGGAGAGGCTCGATTGAGCCGGGCCGATGCAGACGCTCTCGTCGGCAAGGCGGACATATTTTGCATCCGCGTCGGCGGTTGAGTGCACGGCGACGGTTTTGATGCCCATCTCGCGGCAGGCGCGTTGGATGCGCAAAGCGATTTCGCCGCGGTTGGCGATCAGAATTTTTCCAAACATAGAGACGCGTGCGGATTATTCAATGATGAAAAGCGACTGGCCGAATTCAACAGGCTGGCCATTTTCAACGCAGACTTCCTTGATCGTGCCGTCCATGTCTGCCTCGACTTCGTTGAGAAGCTTCATGGCTTCGATGATGCAGACCACCTGACCCTTCTTGACCGTGTCGCCAACCTTGACGAACGGGTCGGCGCCCGGAGACGGAGCACGGTAGAACGTTCCGACCATCGGGCTGGTGAGCGGCGTGCCGGTCTGCTTAGGAGCAGCGGGGGCGGGTGCCGGGGCGGCTTCCTGAACGGGAGCGGGAACGGCCGTCGGCTGAGCGATGGTGACGGGCTGATGGACTTGAACGGGGGCTGCGCCGTTGCGGTTGACGATTCGGACCCGGTCCTCGCCTTCGGTGATTTCGAGTTCGGCGACGCCGCTTTCGCTCACGAGGTCGATCAGTGTCTTGAGTTTGCGCAGATCCATGATGGTTTTGGCCTTGTTCTTTAAGGGGAATCGGAGGATGTGCCGTTTTTGGCCGGTCAGTATCCTCAGTCTCCGTTGCGTATGGAATTGAAATGTGTTGGCTTGTGATTGAGTTGGTGCATGTCGCATATTTCTCCGAAAATGCGCCAACTTGTTCGCAATTGTCGCTACTTTGGTTCAAAAAGTAAAGACTGGAACGCCGCTCATTTGGGAGTTGGAAGAAAAAATTGTCTTCAAATGTGTGCGCTCCCGACGGCCGACAGGGTCAATGATACCGAGCGCAGTGGGCTGTGCACATGCCGAAAAAAGGCTAATCCATGCCAAGGAGCCGGCGAAGGCCTTTTTCGGAGAGCTTGGGCAGGGCTTCTTCCGGGCGCTGCCATTCGTCTTGAGGAGCGGACTTTGCGGGCAGGCGGGAATTCGTTATGGTGATCAAAATGTTTTCTCCGCGACATGAGGCTTGGAGCACGGTTTTGAATGATCTGCCGTTTTCAGATGATTCAATGGCATCATATTCGACGCCTATTGCGAGGAGAGCCAGTTCTACAGCCTTCTCATCGTCGGTCCCGATGATGATGGTTACAGGATCGTCTTCAAGGGCATCGCCGGCAAGAACTGGTCCCGTCAGAGCGGGCGACCATTCGGAAAGGGAAGTCAGAACGTTGAGAGCTGCCAGACGTTTCCTTCGAAGGAGGGATTGATGGCCTTTCGGGTCGAAGCAGGCAAACCAACGTCTGAGCTCGGATGCGATGCGTGCTTCAGAAGGACGCACGCCTGTCGAGAGCATGACGGTTTCGGCAGCTTTGTCTCTGGGCATTTGATGCGAGGCTATGAGGACGGCTGCTTGGGCGGCAGCGGCGGATTCGGAATCGCGGAGTCTGTTTTTGTCGTGCACGGACTCTCTCCTTTAAGAACGCGGATTTGGATGTGTCCGGCACATGATAGTGCGGCTCGGACGGTTGGGGCGTGTTCCTTGTGCGCGGTAAAATGAAGCACCTTTCGCCTGCATCCTGGTTTAGAGGAACATATACATGCATATTCATATTCTCGGCATTTGCGGCACGTTTATGGGCGGCGTTGCTCAGCTCGCGCGTGAGGCCGGTCACACTGTAACGGGGTGTGATGCACACGTCTATCCGCCCATGAGCGACGCACTTCGGAATGCGGGCATTGAAATTATTGAGGGCTACGATGCCTCGCAGCTCGATGCAATTCATCCGGACGTCTTCGTGATCGGCAACGCCATTTCTCGAGGGAATCCTTTGCTCGAGGCAATCCTTAACAAGGGACTTCCGTACACTTCGGGGCCTGCTTGGCTTTGCGAGCATGTGCTGGCAGGCCGCCATGTGCTGGCTGTTGCCGGCACGCACGGCAAGACGACCACTACATCGATGCTTGCTTGGATTCTGAAGGAGGCGGGGCTCGAACCTGGCTACCTCATCGGCGGCGTGCCGCAGTGGGGGCCGCGTTCAGCTTCGCTTGGCCGTACGGCTCCGATGTCTCCCTTCGTCATTGAGGCCGACGAATATGACACGGCTTTCTTCGACAAGCGCAGCAAGTTTGTGCATTACCGTCCTCGCACGGCCATTCTCAACAATCTTGAGTACGATCACGCGGACATTTTTGAAAATCTTGCTGCCATTGAGAAGCAGTTTCACCATCTTGTCCGCATCATGCCTTCCGAAGGGTTGGTCGTGGCAAACGGGCATTGTGAGGCGCTTGATCGCGTGCTTGCAAAGGGATGCTGGAGCAGGCTGGAACGCTTTGATGTTGCGAAGGGCTGGATGCTTTCGGATGACGGTGAAGTTTGGTTTGAGGGAAGGAGCTTCGGGTGCCTGAAGCTTGCAATGCCGGGACGCTACAACGGACTCAATGCGCTGGCGGCCGTTGCCGCGTCGCGCAGCGTGGGCGTCATGCCTGAGCAGGCTGTCGAGGCTCTTGCTTCCTTTGCAGGCGTCAAGCGCCGCATGGAGGTCAAGGGCATTGCGGACGGTGTGACGGTGATCGACGACTTTGCTCATCATCCGACTGCCATTTCCGAGACGATTCATGCTGTGAAGAGCCGTCTGGCGTCCGGTCGCCTTCTTGCCGTGCTTGAACCGAGAAGCAATACCATGAAGCTCGGCACGATGAAGAGCAGGCTTGCGGACGCATTGGGAGAGGCGGACGAGGTGTTCTGCTACGCAGGCAAGGGCGTGGCTTGGGAGCCGGCGGAAGTGCTTGACGTCATGGGCAGCCGCGCGTTTTGCACGCATGATCTAGACGAGCTCGTCAAGGCGGTGCTGCGGGAGGCTCGCCCCGGCGACACCGTGCTCTGCATGAGCAACGGAGCGTTTGGCGGCATTCACGGAAAGCTGCTTTCCGGACTTGCCGAGCGCTGCGGCGCATGATGAAGAAGAGCGCTTCAATGAAGTCGATTCTCTATCTGCATGGATTTCTCTCGTCTCCCGAGTCGAACAAAGTTCGAGTGCTGCGTGCGGCTGTTCCTGCGGGAGTTCGCGTGCTCGCGCCTGATCTGAACGTGTCCCCTTTTGAGGCTGATCGAATCATTCGTGATGCGATTGAACGCGAAGGAACCGAGGAGCTTGGTGTTGTAGGTTCTAGTCTCGGCGGCTTCTGGGCTGCCCGTGCGGCTGTTCAGTACGGACTTCGCTGCGCACTTCTTAATCCCTGCTTCAATCCATGGAACTTCGTGGGCGAGCACATCGGCGTACAGGCGATTTACGGAACGCAGCGCACGGTGGAGGTCAAGCCTTCGGCGGCAGGCGAGCTCATCTCTTTGTCGGAAACCGTTTCGCCTTTGGCGGTTGATCCCGGACGCACGCTTGTTGTGTTGGGGACGGCGGATGAAACGCTGGATTGGCGTGCCGGTGCAAGAGCGTACTCTTCCTGCAGACAGGTGATTTTGCCCGGCGAAGATCATCGCATCTCGCATATTGAAACCGTAATGCCCCGCATTTTGGATTTCATGCTGAACAAAGACTGAGGTTTGAAGCAGTCGAAACAAGGCGTTTCATGCCTTGTTTTGGCACAATAGGGGGCGTTTCCCCGAACATCACTCATTCGCCGCGAGCGGATGTAAAGCGAAAGATTCATGAATCTCTTTTTTGAAGAAGACGGTTCCTTCAAGGCTGGCACCGTGCTCAGCCAGACCGGCAACGCCTATCAAGTGCAGCTCCCTACGGGACGCCGCACGAAAATCAAGGCTTCACACTCGTTTTTCGAGTTTGAACAGCCCGCGCCCGCGGATCTCGTGACGCGTGCTCAGGACATGGTGCCTGAACTCGATCCGGCCTTTTTGTGGGAGGTTGCCCCCGAGGGGGAATTCTGTTATGCCGATCTTGCCGCCGAATATTGGGGCGGCACGGCTGGACCCGTTGAAAAAACTGCGCTGCTCTGGGCGCTTCACGGCAATCCCGTCTATTTCTACCGAAAGGGACGCGGAAGCTATCGCCGTGCGCCTGAGGATATCCTGCAGAAGGCGCTTGAGGCGCTCGAGAAAAAGCGCCGCCAGGAGGAGCAGCGCAAGGCATGGACGGCTGAAATGGTGGCGGGGAATCTTCCCGAGGTCATTCGCCGCAATGCGATGTCGCTTCTCATTCGTCCTGACAAGAACGGCATCGAATGGAAGGCTCTGAATGATGCTTCCGCCGAAACTCGGCAGACGCCGCTCAGACTCATGCTCGAGCTCGGCGGAATTGCTTCGCCCTGGCGCTGGCATGTTGACAGCTTCTATGCGTTGAATTTTCCGCAGGGCAGAGGTTTCCCTGCCGATCTGCCGCAGCCGCCCGATATGGACTGGTCGCAGTATCCTCTCGCCGACGTCAAGGCGTTTTCGATCGACGACTCGGAAACAACCGAAGTGGACGATGCCGCCAGCATTGTGCATCTTGAAGGCGGCCGCACTCGCATCGGCATCCATATTGCTGCTCCGGCGCTTGGTATTTTGCGCGATGATCCGATCGACAAAGTGGCGCGCGCTCGCATGAGCACGGTCTATGCTCCGGGGCTTAAGACGACGATGCTGCCTGATTCCTGGATCAAGGCCTTCTCTCTCGACGAGGGTCGTCCCGTGCCCTGCCTCTCGCTTTATGTGACGGTCGATGATGAAACCTTCTCGGTTGAGAAGACTGAGACAAGGTTGGAACGGGTAAGCGTTACACGAAACCTGCGATACGACAAGATCGACGAACTCGTGACCGAGGAGGCCATCAAAACCGGCACGCTCGACATAGAGTTCGCGGACGAGATCTGCTGGCTCTGGCATTTTGCGAAAAAGCTTCAGAGGGATCGTGAGGAAGTTCGCGGCCGACCTGAACCGGTGGGTCGTGTCGACTGGTACTTTGCGCTTGAAGGCGAGGGCGAGGATGCGCAGATTCGCGTCAAGGGCCGTCGCCGCGGCGAGCCGCTCGACCTGCTTGTTGCCGAACTCATGATCTTTGCCAACAGCACCTGGGGCCTCTGGATGGAAGAACACGGGACGCCGGGCATCTATCGTTCGCAACGCATGGGACGCGTGCGCATGAGCACGACCCCGGGGCCGCACGACGGTCTGGGCGTCGTGCGCTACGCGTGGAGCACTTCTCCGCTTCGCCGCTATGTAGACCTTGTCAACCAGCGCCAGATGATTACGGCTGTTCTTGGCGAGCCGCCTGCTTATCAGGGCAACGATGTCGAACTCTTCACGATCGTGAGCCAGTTTGAGAATATCTATGCGCTTTACGGGGACTTCCAGACCCGCATGGAACGCTACTGGTCTCTGCGTTGGATCATGCAGGAGAGCGTGGACCAGATCGAGGCCATTGTGGTTAAGGGAGATCTGGTGCGCATCGACGGCCTTCCCTTCATGCAGCGCGTGCCGGGACTGCCGGAAGATTTGCCTCGCGGCCGCAAGGTCCAACTGCAGATCATGGGATGTGATCTCGTGGATCTCGTTATGGACTCCCGCCTGCTGCGGATTCTTGACAAAACCGCAGACACGGACGGCGAGGACGAGGAGGAGGACGCAATTGAGGAGCAGGCTGTGGAAGAGGCCCCGAAGGCGGTCGACGCAGTGGATCCGTCCGATTCCTAAGGCTTTGGATCGGAGTTGGAATGGTTCAAATGATTGAGTATTTCAACTCCTCCTGCGCCAATAATTTTTAAACTCCTCCTACCCGAAGGCTCTGCACTCGTGGTAGTCTCCCACCTGCATGAAATTTTGATGGGTTCCGAGCCCCTCCCTTCAGGGGCTTTTCATTTGTATCGGAGAAGGTGATGCCTCACAGTCTGAAGGATTATGACGAGCAGCATGATGGCCAGGGTCACCTTGTCCGCGACTCCGAAGAAGCCTCCCGCGCTCTCGAGTGGGTGCAGCAGATTCTTGAGAAGGATCAGGCCGAGCATCACGGCGGCGTCGAGCGAAAGGAAGGCGATGACGATGAGGCGCTGCCCATCAGCGACGAGGCTGCTGCCGAGCTGAGGCAGTTGCTTGAACCTCTTCATCCGGCCGACGTGGCCTGGATTCTCGAGGCGCTTCCTCTGGACGAGCGTCTGGCAGTCTGGAATCTCGTCAAGAGCGAGTCCGATGGCGATATTCTCGTTGAGGTTAACGACGGCGTTCGTGAAACCCTGATCGATGCCATGGATCGAGACGAGCTTGTCGATGCTGTCGAAACTCTCGATACTGACGAGATCGCCGACCTTGTGGACGACCTGCCGCCCGATGTCATGGCGCAGGTTCAGGAAGGTCTTTCCCACGAAGAGCGCGCCCAGTTGCGGGCGGCCATGTCGTATCCTGAGGAAAGCGTCGGCGCACGCATGGACTTTGAGATTGTGTCGATTCGCGAGGAAACGACGATTGAGCTCGTGCTCCGCTATCTTCGCCGCTTCGAGACTCTGCCCGATCATACCGACCAGGTCTTTGTGGTGGATCGTCTGGGACACCTCAAAGGAACGCTTTCGCTTTCTCAGATTCTTACGACCGATCCCGCGGTTCCTGTCAAGGATCTGATGCATACGGACATGCTTACGCTGAATCCCCTTGAGGATTCAAGCGACGCAGCTCAGGCCTTTGAACGTTATGACCTTGTGAGCGCGCCCGTGGTTGACGAAGCCGGTCGTCTGGTGGGACGACTGACCGTAAACGAAATTGTGGACGTGATTCGCGAGGAAAGTGAGGAGGATGCCTTTGCGGCTGTCGGTCTGGACGACGAGCAGGATATCTTCGCAAGCGTTTGGGAGGCTGCCAGAAGCCGCTGGCTTTGGCTGGGCGTCAATCTCTGCACTGCTTTCTTCGCTTCGCGAGTGATTTCGGCTTTTGACGGAACCATCGAGCGTGTGGTCGCGCTTGCGGCGTTGATGCCGATTGTGGCCGGCATGGCCGGCAATTCAGGCAATCAGACGCTCACGCTTTTGGTCCGTTCCCTTGCCATGGGGCAGGTGACCGAGGCCAACAAGGCGGATCTCATCAAGAAGGAGGTTCTCGTCGCAATTGTCAACGGCATCATTTGGGGCGCCATTGCGGGTTTGTGCGCCTGGGGGCTCTACTGGGATTCGCCCGAGGGAGAAAAGCTCGGCCTTGTGATGTTCCTGGCCATGCTTCTGAATATTATTCAGGGCGCGGTGGTCGGTTTGGCCGTGCCGCTTGTTCTTCGCTACTTCGATCGCGATCCGGCCATGGGAGGATCGGTGCTTCTTACCTTTACGACCGATTCCGGCGGCTTCCTTATTTTCCTTGGGCTTGCCACCTTCTTCTTCGCATCGTAATGACAGTGAAGCGGCGTCTTGCAGCGCCGCTTCAAACATTTACGGAAGATTTTTGTCAAAGATCGCCGAAGAGTCGCTTCAGATCTTCCGTTCCCTTCTTTTTGGTGCTCGGAGCATCGCCTTCGGCTTTGGAAATTTCGCGGATCGTGTAATTCTCCTCGATTACGTCGTGCCAGTAGCTCCTGGGAGAGCCGGAATTGAGGAAGCGGTCTGCGGCTTCGGAGCCGATATTTTCGACACGCACAAGCCTGTGCGTGTCGAATTCGACATCGAGGTGACGGGCTCCTGAATCGTAGCCGGCGGTCAGAATGCCGCCGCGGTGAATGGGTCTGCGTTTCATGATTCGTTTTCTGAGAAATGCGTGACGATGATTTGGCTATTGTATCTCGCCTGCTCACGTCTTCTGGAGAGGAAAAACACTTCGGAAGGTGAGGCTTGACCCCAATTTGGTCGAGTGTCAAACTTGAAAATTTGGGCGATTGTTTGTTAGGATCGCCCCCTTAATTGAATACTACAAAGGATTTGAGGGTCCTTCGGGATCCGGAGACGTTGCTCTCCCCGCCGTCAGCATTCTTTCAGACACTGTTGAGCGGCTCACAAAACAGACTCCATGACTTTTAGAAATCAGCTCCAAAAGTTCAAGCTTTCGCATGTCGTCACGGCGGGCGCGCTCGCCGTGGTGCTTGGCGGAGTTGCGCTCTGGCCGCATTCCGACTATGCAAACACGGCATCCGGTTTTTCGCGCGTACAGACCGGCATGAACGCCAATACCATGTTGGGCGCGGCCGACGGAGCGCTTTCCGGCATGGCGCCGTCCCTGGTGCTGCTGGACGGTTCTGTAAAGACGGGCGAAGCTTCGCAGGAGCTGACTGTCGATGTTCACGAGGGGAGTCCACGGCATCTTGTGGCTGAGTACATCAGCCGCACGTTCCGAATTCCAATGCGGGAGGCCCGTCAAATTACGGATTGGGCCGTGGAAATCGGTGAGGCGAGGGACATTGATCCGCTTCTTATTCTGGCTGTCATCGGCACGGAGTCAAGCTTCAAGCCGACGGCCAAGTCCCATGCGGGCGCTGAAGGCCTGATGCAGGTCATGACCAGCGTTCATGAGGCGAAGTTCGATGCTTTCGGCGGTCCTGAAGCCGCTTTCGATCCTTACGCAAACATGGTGGTCGGTACCGACATTCTTTCCTATTTGATTCGTCGCACGGGCAGCGTCAGGCGTGCTCTGAAGTGGTATAGCGGCGCCGCCAATCTTGACGATGACCGCGGTTACGGCGCCCGCGTGATGCGCGAGCATGGCCTGCTTAATGTCGCGGCCGAAGGGCGGGCGGATGCTGCCGTGAAGCTTCACCGTGCCGGAAAGAAGGCGGCCGGCGACGCTGTCGACAACGCCGCTAAGCTGGGCTTCGCTCGTTGGACGAAGCTCTCGGAAAAGCTGGCCGCGTCGGCCGGCGCTCGCAATGCGGACATGCCCAGAAACCGCGCGCCCGTTTCCTGAAAGGACTACCTTTCTCCGTAGTCGCCCGTGAGGGTGTTGAGCCATACGGCTGCCGCAATGCCGGCGGTTTCCGTGCGCAGCACGCGCGGTCCCAGTAGGACGGCGAACCAGCCGGCATCTTTGGCCAGAGCGATTTCTTCCGGCGAGAAGCCTCCTTCCGGCCCCACGGCAAATGCCACGGACTTCTCTCTTCCTGTGAGCCTTGTTCCTTTGGAGGCTCCTGGGGCCAGCACCAGCCTGAGATCGGCTGTAGTTTTCTCCATCGCTTCCTTGAAGGAGGTTGCTCCTCTAACGGCCGGCACGACGTTTCGTCCGCACTGTTCGGCGGCCGATACGGCAATATCGCGGAGTTTCTGGATGCGCTTTTCAAGACGTTCGCCGGAGAGCTTTGTCACGCTTCTCGCGGCCGGCGTCAGCACGATTTCGGAGACGCCGGTCTCCACGGCCTTTTCCACAATCCAGTCAAGCTTTTCGGGAGAAACGAGCGCTTGAACGAGCGTCATGCGGACGGGGGGTTCCAGCGCAGGTGTTTCTACGGCGCTGAGTGCAACGTAAGCGCCATCCTGGTCGAAGCGAATGCTGCCGCGCCACTGTCTTCCTGTTCCGTTGAAAATCACGACTTCCTCGCCCGTGCGAAGTCGAAGGGCGCGGCCGGCGTGATGAGAGGCCTTGGGAGGCAGGACGACTTCGGTTTGGTCGTTGAAAGCCTTGTCGATTGCATCTGCTTCAACTTCAACGTAAAAGCGTGGGGCGGCCATGAATTCTCCGTAGGTCAAATTGAAGAGGGGGAGAAATGCGGGTTTTCCGCATTCCAAAACTTAGCGGCGGGAGGCTCGTGCAGGTGTCACATTTGGTTGAGCTTCTCCGTTTGTTGCTAAAATGATAGATTAAGTCAGACTGCGGCGCATCAGCTTGTAAATGATGCGCTCCGCATTGCCTTTTGGGGTTTCGCCCCACCGGTTTTCTTCAATCCGCTCAAAGAAATACTATGACCTCTCAAGCCTCTGCTCAGATGATGGCCAACGCGATCCGTGCTCTCAGCATGGACGCCGTCCAGAAAGCCAAGTCTGGTCACCCGGGCATGCCCATGGGCATGGCCGATATCGCGACGGCCCTCTGGTCGCGTCACCTTCGTTTCAATCCGACGAATCCGAAATGGACCGGCCGCGACCGCTTCATCCTTTCGAACGGTCACGGTTCGATGTTGCAGTATGCCCTGCTGCATCTCTCCGGCTATGATCTTTCGATCGAAGACCTGAAGGCTTTCCGTCAGCTTCATAGCAAGACGCCTGGCCATCCGGAAGTTGACGTTACGCCGGGCGTTGAAACGACGACCGGCCCGCTCGGTCAGGGCATTGCCAACGGCGTTGGCATGGCGCTTGCCGAAAAGATGCTTGCGAGCGAATTCAACCGCGAAGGCTTCCCGGTTTTCGACAACCGTACGTACGTCTTCCTTGGCGACGGCTGCATGATGGAAGGCATTAGCCACGAAGTCTGTTCTCTTGCAGGCGTTTGGAAGCTCAACAAGCTCATTGCGATTTACGACGACAACGGTATTTCGATTGACGGCGACGTCAAGGGCTGGTTCGGCGACGACACGCGCGGCCGATTCGAAGCTTATGGCTGGAACGTGATCGGTCCGGTTGACGGCCATGACATCGACGCCATGGACGCCGCCATCGCTGAGGCCAAGCTCTCTGAAGAGAAGCCCACCCTCATCATTGCCCGCACCACCATCGGCAAGGGTTCGCCCAATCGCCAGGGTACTGCCAAGGTGCACGGTGAAGCACTCGGCGATGAGGAAATCGCCGCCACTCGTGCCGCCATCGGCTGGCCCTACGGCCCGTTTGAAGTGCCGCAGGAAGTCTATGACGCTTGGGATCACCGTGCTGAAGGCGCCCGCATCGAATCCGAGTGGCAGAAGATGTTCGACGCCTATGCCGTTCAGTATCCTGAACTGGCAGCCGAACTCAAGCGCCGCCTTGCCGGCGATCTGCCTGAAAACTGGTCCGATACCGTGATGGACGCTCTTTGTGCAGCTGAGGAGGCTGCCGAGACCGTCGCCACCCGCAAGGCCAGCCAGAAGGCCCTCAACGCTCTTGCACCGGCTCTTCCCGAACTTCTGGGCGGCTCCGCCGACCTGACGGGGTCCAATCTCACGAACTGGAGCGGCGTCAAATCGCTCAACACCGGCGACTTCCGTGCCCGCCACATCAGCTACGGCGTTCGTGAATTCGGCATGTCCGCTATTATGAACGGCATCGCGCTTTACGGCGGCTTTATTCCTTACGCCGCTACGTTCCTGACGTTCTCCGACTACTCCCGAAACGCTCTGCGCATGTCCTCTCTCATGAAGCAGCGCGTCATCAATGTCTTTACGCATGACTCCATTGGTCTTGGCGAGGACGGCCCGACGCATCAGTCCGTCGAGCATGTGCCGAGCCTGCGCCTTATTCCGGGCATGCATGTCTGGCGTCCGGCCGACACGGTTGAGACGATCGTTGCCTGGGCGAGCGCCATCGAGCGTCGTCATGGCCCGTCCTGCCTCGTGTTTACGCGTCAGAATGTTCCGTTCCTTGACCGCGACGAAGTGGACGCTGATGCGATTGCCCGCGGTGGCTACGTTGCTGCTGAAGCGCCCGCAGGTGCCGGCGAGGCCGAAGTCGTGCTTCTCGCCACGGGTTCTGAAGTCGGTCTTGCCATGAAGGCTCGTGCTGAACTTACGGCTCGTAATGTTCAGGTTCGCGTTGTTTCCATGCCTTGCACCAACATCTTTGACGAACAGGACGAAGAATATCGTCGTTCCGTTCTGCCTGAAGGCGTGCCGGTTCTTGCCATTGAGGCCTCCAAGTCCGACCTCTGGTACAAGTACTTCTCCGGCAAGGGCGCCGTGATCGGCGTCGACACCTTCGGCGAAAGCGCGCCGGCCGGCGTCCTTTGGGAACGCTTCGGCTTTACGGTTGAAAACGTGGTTGCCAAGGTTGAGCAGCTTCTCAAGTAACACAAAAGACAGAAGGATTTGAAATGACAATTCGTGTTGCCATTACCGGTTTTGGCCGCATCGGCCGCAACGTTCTCCGCGCTCACTACGAAGGCGGCAAGAAGCACGACGTGGAAATCGTCGCGATCAATGCTCCTGGCGATCTCGCCATTCACGCTCATCTTCTCAAGCACGATTCCTGCCACGGTCGCTTCAATGCCGACGTGAAGGTTGAAGGCACGGACACGCTCATCGTCAACGGCGATCGCATCCGTGTTTTTGCCACGCGTGATCCGAAGGAAATTCCTTGGGGCGAACTCGGCGTCGACGTCGTGATGGAATGCACGGGCGCCTTCAATTCGAAGGAAAAGAGCATGGTGCACATCGAACAGGGCGCCAAGAAGGTTCTCCTTTCTGCTCCGGGCAAGACTGCCGATGCTACGGTTGTCTATGGCGTCAACCAGGAAGTACTCAAGGCTACCGACCTCGTCGTTTCCAATGCTTCCTGCACGACGAACTGCCTCGCTCCGCTCGCCAAGGCTCTGCACCGCACGGTTGGCATTGAACGCGGCCTGATGACCACGGTTCATGCATATACGAACGACCAGGTTCTGACAGACGTCTATCACAAGGACATGCGCCGCGCCCGTGCTGCCACGCAGTCCATGATCCCGACGAAGACCGGCGCTGCCAAGGCTGTCGGCCTCGTTCTTCCGGAACTCAACGGCCTGCTCGACGGCTTTGCCGTTCGCGTTCCGACGATCAACGTCAGCTTCGTCGACCTTACCTTTATCGCCAAGCGCGATACGAGCGTCGAAGAAATCAACGCTCTCGTCAAGGCTGCCTCCGAGTCTGAAGATCTTGCCGGCGTTCTGGCCTACAACGACGAGTTGCTCGTTTCCACGGACTTCAACGGCGATGCTCACAGCTCGATCTTCGACTCCACGCTGACGAAGGTTTCTGGCAGCCGCCTGGTGAAGGTTACGGCTTGGTACGACAATGAATGGGGCTTCTCCAACCGCATGCTCGACACGGCTTGCGCGATGATGGCCGCCAAGTAATCGGCAACTTCTGATGCTCATGAAAGCCATGCCCCGGATTCTTGTTCCCGGCGTGGCTTTCATTCTTTTTGTTTCCTGAGCGGCGCTGTTGCGCCGCACTCCTTACCGGAGAACAAGTCATGCATGTTCTGACTCTTGAAAAACTTGCCAAGGATGGTCTTCTCGCCGGCAAGCGCGTCCTGATTCGCAGCGATCTCAATGCCCCGCACGATGAAAACGGCCGCATTACCAATGAAACGCGTCTCGTGGCCAGTGTTCCGGCCATCCGCATTGCGCTCGACGCCGGTGCCGCCGTGATGGTGATGAGCCATCTCGGTCGTCCGACCGAAGGCACGGTGACGCCTGCCGACAGTCTTGCTGGCGTTGCCCGCCGCATGGGCGAGCTTTTGGGCTGCGAAATGCCGCTCGTGGCCGACTGGGTCGACGGCGTTGCTGTTGAACCGGGGCATGTCGTCATGCTCGAAAACTGCCGTTGCAACGTTGGTGAAAAGAAGTGCAACGACGAGCTCTCCAAGAAGTACGCCGCCCTTTGCGATGTCTACGTCAATGACGCCTTCGGTACGGCCCATCGTGCCCAGGCTTCCACGGTCGGCGTTGCTCGCTATGCCTCTGTCGCTTGCGCCGGTCCTCTGATGGCTGCTGAAATCGACGCTTTGACCAAGTCCGTCGAAGAGGCTCGTCATCCGCTCGCCGCCATCGTCGGCGGTTCCAAGGTCTCCACCAAGCTTACGATTCTTTCCAACCTTGCTGAAAAGGTTGATCGTCTGATCGTGGGCGGTGGCATCCTCAACACGTTCCTTCTTGCCGCTGGCAAGCCGATCGGCAAGTCTCTCGCCGAACCCGAGCTCGTCGACGAATGCCGCAAGGTTCTCGACGTTCTGGCCTCCAAGGGCGCCAGCCTCCCGATGCCTGTCGACGTCGTGGTTGCCAAGGCCTTCTCGGCCGATGCCGAACACCGCGTGGCCGATGTGGATGACGTGGCCGAAGACGAAATGATTCTTGACGTCGGTCCCAAGACCGCTGCGATCCTTGCCGACATTCTCAAGACGGCAGGCACGATTGTCTGGAACGGTCCGGTTGGCGTTTTTGAAATGGCTCCCTATGCCGAAGGCACCCGCGTGATGGCCGATGCCATTGCCGAAGCGACCGACAAGGGCGCCTTCTCGATCGCCGGCGGCGGCGACACGGTTTCGGCCGTGCATCAGTTCGGCATTGCCGATCGTGTTTCTTACATTTCCACGGGCGGCGGCGCCTTCCTTGAATTCCTGGAAGGCAAGAAGCTCCCGGCCGTGGCCGTGCTTGAAGAGCGCGCCGCTCTTTAATCAGCTTACGTACCAGTCCCGGACGGCAGTCAGGACCCGAAGCTTCCGTCCGGATCTGGGCGGGGCATGTTGTTTATGCACGCCCTATTCAGCAGAGAACCCTCTTGAGGAGAGAAAACATCATGAAGGAAGCAATTCTTGAACGTTTCCTGCGTTATGTGGCCGTCACGAGCCAGAGCGACGCTAAGGCCGGCGTTGTACCGAGCTCCGAAGGTCAGCGCAAGCTTGCCGGCATGCTCGCGGAAGAGCTCGCCGAACTCGGCTTTGTCAATATTGAAATTTCCGAATACAGCGTTCTGACCGCGCTGCTTCCGGGAAACCTGCCCGACAACAAGGCCGTGCCGACGGTCGGCTGGTGCTGCCACCTGGATACGGTTGATGCCGGTCTCAGCCCCGACGTTCACCCGCAGGTGATTCGCGGCTACAAGGGCGGCGACATCTGTCTCAACAAGGAAAAGGACCTGTGGATGCGCACGTCCGAGCATCCTGAAATCGAGAAGTACGTGGGCGACGATATTGTCGTCACCGACGGTACCTCGGTGCTCGGCGCTGACAACAAGTCCGCTCTTGCCAATGTCATGACGGCCTTCGACATCGTCGTGAAGGAAAATCGTCCGCACGGCGACATTTATGTCGCTTTCGTGCCCGACGAAGAAATCGGCCTTCTTGGCGCCAAGAAGATTGATTTCTCCAAGTTCCCCGTCGACTTTGCCTACACGGTCGACTGCTGCGAGCTCGGCGAAGTGGTTTACGAAACCTTTAATGCGGGCAGCGCCACGATCCGCATCAAGGGCGTGACGGCTCATCCGATGTCCTCCAAGGGCGTGCTTGTCAACCCGACCCTCATCGCTACGGACTTCGTCCAGATGATGGATCGCGGTGCAACGCCGGAATGCACGGAAGGCACCGAAGGCTTCGTCTGGGTGAACGGCATCGTTTCGAATCCTTCTCAGGCTACGGTCTCGATCAAGATTCGCGATCACAACCTCCAGAAGTACGAAGCCAAGAAGGCGCTCATCGCCTCTGCCGTCGAATATCTGAAGGTTCGCAACCCGCGCGCGAAGATCGAGCTTGAGATCGTGGATATGTACGGCAACATCGCCGATGCTCTCACGGATGACAATCGCTGCGCCGTCGACCATCTCTACCGCGCTCTGGAAATCGCCGGCGTCAAGGCCAACACGATCGCCATGCGCGGCGGTACGGACGGTTCCTTCATTTCGACGCAGGGCATCCTGACTCCGAACTACTTCACTGGCGGTCACAACTTCCACAGCAACTGTGAATTCCTGCCTCTCAGCGCGGCAGAGAAGAGCACGGAAGTGACGCTTACCCTGATCAACTTGATTGCAAGCATGAAGCACTAAGCACCAAGTTGCTTTGAGCTGGAATGGGCGTCCTCACTTTGCGCGTGGACGCCCATTTTCATGAAGTTGGTTCGACAAAAAAGGAACGGGTCATGACGACATTGACGGCAACGATATTTGATCTGCCGGGGGTGATGCTTCTGCAGAGCGTTGTTCATAAGGACGAGCGCGGCAGTTTTACTCAGAGTTGGCAGACTGAGGATTGGCGCGCGGCGGGGGTGGATGTTGCTTTCATGCAGGACAATTTGGTTTGGAACGCACGAAGAGGAACGCTTCGAGGACTGCATTGGCAGCGGGAGCCTCATGCTCAGTCCAAGGCCGTTCAGTGCGTCAAGGGGGCTTTGCTTGATGTGGTGGCGGATGTGAGGCCGGAAAGTCCCTTTTATGGAAAATGGCTCGCCGTAGAACTCAAGGCCGGAGAGGGAAAGACGCTCTTTATCCCGGCAGGTTATGCGCACGGATATGTCACGACGGAGGACGACACGATCGTTCTCTACAAGGTTGATCAGCCGTGGGTGCCTGATGCGGAGGAATCGTGTCGCTGGAATGATCCGACGCTGGGCGTCGATTGGCGCTGCAGTGAGCCGATCATCTCCAATAAGGATGCTTGTGCGCCCTTCCTTGAAAGGTGAGTGAATATAAGCAGAAAGCCTGCCGAATCGGCAGGCTTTCTGATGTTTGAATGGGTTTTCGAGAGCGGCTTATTCAAGTCCCTTTTGCTTCTGAATGAACTTCCAGACGGCTCCGACAATAATCGGCCCCGAAATGGCTGCGAGAATGCCGAGAATGAGGATGAGCGAGAGATTGTTCTTGATGAAGGGAATGTTGCCGAACAGATAGCCGGCTCCAATGATGGAGACGGCCCAAAGGATCGCACCGGCACCGCTGAAGAGCTCAAAGCGAAGACCGTTCATTCGGGCTGCACCGGCAATGAGCGGTGCGAAGGCGCGTACGATCGGCACAAAGCGGGCGAGCAGAATGGTCTTGCCGCCGTGTTGCATGTAAAAATCGTGCGCGTGGCGAAGCTTCTTCTCATTGATCCAGGAGATGTTGCCGCTGTAGATGCGGTTGCCGAGCCAACGCCCTTGTTCATAGCCGAGCGTGTTGCCGGCGATTGCGCCGACGATGACGGCAAGCATGATGAGCCATGGACTGGCGGTGCCCGAGGCGGCGACGGTGCCGGCAACAAAGAGAAGCGAATCGCCCGGCAGGAAGGACATGACTACGAAACCCGTCTCAAGGAAAAAGATGAGGAACATGGCGGCGTAAAGAAGCGTGCCGTATTCCGTAGCCAGAGAGACGAGAAAGGCGTCCGTATTGGTAAAAAGATTGACGACGAGATCGAGGATGTCCATCTAAAGAACCTTGGTGATTATGTCGTTGCCCGGCATGAAGGGCTGGCGTATATGCACGGAGCGGAGATTGCACATATCATACTGAATGCCGTCTCCGCTCTGCGGAGCAAATCTTAACGAATTGAAATTGTCCTAAGCTTATGCAGAACCTGATGCCGCGCACGCTTGCGCCCAAACGAAGCATTGCTGAACTACCCAGTCAGCTCATCAGTCAGATTGCGGCCGGCGAGGTGATCGAACGACCGGCTTCTGTCGTAAAGGAACTGGTGGAGAATGCCGTTGATGCGGGTGCAAGCGAGGTCGACATCAAGCTGGATGGCGGCGGCTTGAAGCGCATAGTCGTGACTGACAACGGTACGGGCATCCCCAAGGATGAGCTGCCGCTTGCTCTCAAGCGGCATGCCACAAGCAAAATCCGTGATCTGCTTGAGCTTGAGCACGTTGGAAGCCTGGGCTTTCGTGGAGAGGCTCTGGCGTCTATCGATGCCGTAGCGGAAATGAGCATCCGCAGCCGAACGCCCGAAGCGGAGAGCGCATGGGAGATTTCCGATGGCGAGCTTCATCCGGCTTCGGGGGTTGTCGGCACGCGAGTGGAGGTGCTGGACCTTTTTTACAAGACGCCTGCACGTCGAAAGTTCATGAAGTCTGATGCTACGGAGACGGCGCATGTGACCGAATACCTTGAGCGTCTGGCGCTTGCCAATCCCGACATCGGCTTTACGCTTTCGGCAAACGGTCGTTCGGTTTTGAAAATGCCGGCCGTAACGAATTATGTCGAGCGTATTGAGTCCCTGCTTCCTCGAGCCTTCAAGGGACAGCATCGCGAGGTTGCCGCCGAGGAAGGCGGCATGAGCCTGCGCGGCCTTGCCGGTATTCCGGCAATTGCACGCAATCGAGCTGATGGACAGTACTTTTTTGTCAACGGTCGGTACGTTCGGGACAAAACGCTCATGCATGCCGTGAAGACTGCTTATCAGGATGTGCTTCATGGACAAAGCCAGCCGATCTTTTGTCTCTATTTGACGCTTGACCCGACGGAGGTCGACGTGAATGTCCATCCGGCAAAGCTCGAAGTTCGATTCAGAGAGTCGAGCCGTGTCCATCAATTCGTCATGCATGCCGTCAAGGCGGCGCTTGCACCGTCTGCAGCTTCGCTCGCAGCGAAAGCTGAAGCCGGCGTGGCGAAGGCGAAGCCTTCTGAATTCGGAGCGTCAGCCTTTATCGAGCGGCCGGAGCTGAAGGAGGCGCCGTCCGTCTTTTCTTCAGGTTCCTTGAACAGGGCATCTTCGGTTGCTCTTCCACATGCGTTTAAGACCGAAGCTCGTCCAGATGTCAGTGCTGCAATGCGTCTTTTCGGTGCGGACATAGATACGGCGAGAGCGGCAGCGCAGGGAGCTGTTCCCGCCAAGGCCTTGTCGGAAGCCGATGACGGAAATTGGTTGGCGACCGAGATTATGCCTATGCCCGAACCCGAGGCCGGCAAGCTGGATCTGCAGGGTGGTGCATTTGTGAGGGAGGAGCCTGAGGTTGAGCCGATAGATGTTTCACAGATGGAAGTTCCGCCGTCGGAGACAGCAGAAGGCATGTCTGCAGAGGAGATTTCAGACAGGGCAGAGGCCTTTTCCAGTGCGATGCCTGCGTCGGTTTCGGAAGCGGCAAAGTCTCCGAGGCCGGAAACGCTGGCGCCCGGCACGTTGGGACGTGCCATTGCGCAGATCGGCGGCATCTATGTTTTGGCTGAGAACGAACGCGGGCTCGTAGTCGTTGACATGCATGCCGCGGCGGAACGCATTACCTACGAGCGCCTGAAGCGGGAAATGGATACGCGCGGCATCGCCGTTCAGCAGGTTCTGATTCCTCAGGTTTTCCGAGTGAGTCCGATTCTTTTTTCCGTATTTGAAGAAAAGCGAGAGCTTCTGTCGATGTTGGGGCTTGAACTCACGGGGGCCGGAGACTGTGCTGTTGCAGTGCGCGCTCTGCCCATGCTTTGCAAGGATATGCCGGCTCAAACGGTGGAGACCATGGTGAGATGCCTTCTGGAAGATCTTCAGAATTTCGGTGAAACGACTGTCATTGAGGAGCTGCGCAACAGGCTTTTGGCCACGGTGGCCTGCCATGGTTCCGTGCGTGCTCATCGCAGGCTCACGGTGCCAGAAATGGATAGGCTTTTGAGAGACATGGAGGCGACCGAGCGTGCGGATCAATGCAACCATGGTCGTCCTACCTGGCGTCAGATGACGCTTACGGATCTTGACAAGCTCTTCATGAGGGGCAAGTGATGGATGCGATCGATAAGGTCATGAAGAAAGGCGAGGGAAAGGCGCAGGCATTGATGATCCTTGGCCCAACGGCGGGCGGCAAGTCTGCGCTTTCGTTGGAGATTGCGCAACGTTATGACGTGGAGATCATTTCCATGGATTCGGCGTTGGTTTATCGAGGCATGGATATTGGAACGGCCAAGCCGACGCTTGAGGAAAGGTCGGTTTGTCCGCATCATCTGATCGACATTAGAGATATCGGCGAAGCTTACAGTGCGGCCGATTTTCTACAGGATGCCGTGCGTCTGGTGAGTGAAATCCGCTCAAGGGGGCGTATTCCGCTCATTGTTGGCGGCACGATGCTCTATGCCAAGGCGTTGCGTGAAGGCATCAACGACATGCCGTCAACGACTCCCGAAGTTCGCGAAGCGGTTTCCTGCGAGGCGGCTGAGTGCGGCTGGCCCGTAATGCACGAAAAGCTGCGGGAGGTCGATCCGGTGACAGCTGCAAGGCTCGCTCCCAACGACAGCCAGCGAATCGGACGTGCTTTGGAGGTTTGGCGCATGACCGGAAGACCGATATCCGCCTTCCATGCCGAGAGCGTGCGAAAGCCTGCTGTGGAGGCTTTGACGGTGGGATTGCTTCCGTCGGATCGCAAGTGGCTTCATGAGAGAATCGAGGCAAGGTTTGATCAAATGCTTGCCGACGGCTTTCTTGATGAAATGAAGGCTTTGATGAGTCGGTCGGACTATGATCCGGAGAGTCCGGCCATGCGTGCGGTCGGCTACCGTCAGGCGATCGATTTTATTGAGGGGCGCACCGATATGGCGGCATTCCGTCTGGCAGGCGTTGCTGCGACGCGTCAGCTGGCCAAGCGCCAGATGACCTGGATGCGAAGCATGCCGGATGTTTTGCTGATGGATCCGCAGGATGCGGGGCTTCTTGGCAGGGTGCCCGAGCTGATGGATCAGGTCGAGCCTTGCGTCTAAGGCATGTTCGCTGAGAAAAGAAAAACGGCACTGCAGAGAATGCAGTGCCGTTTTTCAGGTGTGCTCGGCATGGGCACGTTCTAGCGGGTGAAAGTCCCGAGAGGGGCCGGC
>JAXZEJ010000137.1:0-4215 GCA_037424205.1 bacterium
ACGACGCTCTTCCGATCTGTTCAGCACGATGTTGGGCGTGATGCCCGTGCCGAGAAGCCTTTTCACTTCGGCGGCCTGTCCCTTGGAGAGCGCATTGTCGAAGTCGCGGGTGTTGCGGGCGATCTGCTCGTATTCGGCTTCGGTAAGGCCCGCCGCCTGAGCGGTCGACGCCGGAAGCGCGGAAAGAAGAAGAGGTGCGGCTGCCAGAACGGCAGCGATTTTTTTCAGGTGGAGAATCATCATTGCTCGAGACTGATGGGCAGGCGGAAGAGCCTGACTGCGTTTGCCGTAGTTTGTCGGGCCACGTGCGCTTTGTCAACGCCGAAAAGCCCGGCGAGACAATCAGCGACATATTCGACGTACTGCGGTTCGCAGCGCTTGCCGCGCTTGGGCACCGGCGCCATGTAGGGACAGTCGGTTTCGAGAAGCAGGCGTTCGAGCGGGAGAGCCCGGGCGGTTTCGCGCAGGGCTTCGTTCTTCTTGAAGGTGAGATTGCCCGTGAAGCTCACGTGGCCGCCCGCATCCACGACGGCAAGCGCCGTGTCCGTGTCGCCGCAGAAGCAGTGCATGACGAAGCCGACGTCGCCCGCGTGCATCTCGCGCAGAATGTCGAGCGCCTCGCGCTCGCTGTCGCGTGCGTGAATGATGAGAGGCTTGTTGATCGCCTTGGCCGCCTCGATGTGGCGGCGGAAGCGGTTTCTCTGCCAGTCGAGGGGTTCCTTGCACCAGTAGAAGTCAAGGCCCGTTTCGCCCACGGCAGCAAAGCCCGGACGGGAGCAGATCTCGGCGATTCTTTCAACCGAAGGCTCGGGCTTGTCGGGAAACTCGGGGTGGAGCGCCCATGCGCCGAAGAGCCAGCCCGGATATTGTGCGAGAAGCGCCTCGAGCTTCGGAAGCTCGTCGTCTTCGCAGGCGATGACCATGGCGGCGGCCATGCCGGCCGCCTTCATGCGTGCGACGACTTCGTCGCGGTCTTCGTCAAAGGCGTCGCTGTTGAGATGACTGTGCGAATCAATGAACTGCATGTCTTGTGTCCTCAGACTTCCTGTTCCGGCTTGAAGGGTTCGCGGGAGAGTGCTTCTTGCATGCGGGCCTGAGCGTGGTCCTCGCGCCTGCGGCGGCGGTTCGCGAGAAAGAACGCCGTCGAGAGATAGAAGAGCGTCTGCAGACCGAGAATTCCCCAATATTGAAGGAGGGATCCGGTGAGCGCGCCGTCCTGAGAGGCGGCCAGAAGCGCGGGCACCGCGGGCGAGCTCGGAATGAAGAGCGAGAACGCGAAGACGGGGCCGCTCAAAAGGTTCGTGATGGGCCAGATGGCGCCCGAGAGGAAGACGGCGGGCGCTGAGATCATCACGACGGCCTGGCTGGTCCAGCGGTTCGAGCCGAGAAGGATCGTGACGGCCATGCCGAAGGAGGCGACGGAGGCCGAGAAGAGAAGGCCGGTAGCCAGCGTTGCCGTCATGTTTGTCATGGAGCCGTATTCATGCCACCAGAAGTCGAACCCCTGCATGTAGATGAACCAGAGGAACGAGATGACCGTGAAGGCGAGCCAGACGGCCGTTCCCCGAAGGATCGGATGGTCCAGGGCGGCTTCGACGAAGGCCTCGCGTCGTGCGGCGACAAGCCAGCCGCCGAGCGCCATCGTGATGGCCATGAGCATCACGGCCTGGATGATGATGACGCCGACAACGGGTACCGTGTAGTTGCCGTAGCCGCCGATCTCGTTGTACATGTACTGCACCCGCAGGCCGGGAGGCGCCTGATGATGGGCGTGCACGCTCGTGCCGGGCAGGCCTGTGGCATAGACGCGGGCTTCGTCAAGGAGCTTCAACTTGTCGGTGACGACGCCGCTGAGCGCCGCTTGTACGGCTCGTGCCTTCACGGGGAAGGCGCCGTTGCCGAGCACGTGAAGGGTCGTATTTTCACCGCGGGCCAGAGATTTTTCAAAGTCCTTCGGAATCGTGATCAGGACGGAGAAGGTCTCGCGCCTGAAGCCGTCCATGGCATCGGCCTCGGACTGCGTGACATGCACGACCTCGATGGTCGGAGAGGCGTCCATGGCCGTGACCAGGCGTCGTGCGGCTGCGGAGCGGTCAAGGTCGAGCACGGCCGTGGGGACGTGCTGGATCTGCTGGTTGCCGTAGGGCCAGGCGTAGAAGATCAGATAGAAGGCAACGGCGCCCGCAAAGATCAGAATCGTGTCGCGGGAGAGAAAGGAT
This sequence comes from bacterium, assembly GCA_037424205.1. Lineage (GTDB taxonomy): Bacteria > Pseudomonadota > Gammaproteobacteria > Burkholderiales > Burkholderiaceae_F > Sutterella. The sequence continues at coordinate 2,220 of JAXZEJ010000137.1, forward strand.
GCCTTGATCGTGTTGAAGAAGGTGCGCCAGAAGCCGGGCGTCTTTTTCATTTGGCGCCTCCGTTGTTGTCCGTGATGACGGCTTCCTTCACAAGAAGCGTGCGGATGCGGTCCCGATCCGGATCGTTCAGGCTCCATGTGCGAAGGCGCGCGCCGAGGATCGGAAGTCCGGCCGCGAGGGGCACGGCGATGAGCAGCGCGAGCGGAACGAGCCTTGAGAAGACGCAGTCAAGCGGTGAATTGAGGATCCAGCACTCGCCCTGGACGGCGAGATAGTGCGTCAGGGGCAGCAGATCGCCGAAGAAGGTGGCGCCCGGCGTCATCGAGTCGAGCGGGAACGAGAACCCGGTGAACGGGAAAGACGGTGCGGCAAAACAGATCACGGTCGAAACCGAGATGGGCCAGCTGATCGAGACCGACGTGAAGAGCACGGCGATTGCGGCCATGGCGGCGACGAGCATCGCCGTGGCGCCGAGCCAGACGGTCACGGAGCCGGCGATGGTCCAGCCCTGGACGCCGATGAACCCGAAGACCCAGCAGAAGCCGAGCAGCACGTAGAAGAGGAACCACGGCAGGAGTTTGCCGAGAATGGCGGCGGAGGCGCAGCCGTGAGCGGCTTCCAGAAGGCGCGTGGCGCCGCCGTCACGCCATTCGCGAACGAGCACGCCCGCAAAGGTGATGCCTGCGGCGAGCGCGATGAGGCCCGGAATCAGCGTCGGGAGAAGGTACGCGCTGAAGTTGAAGCCCGTGTTGCCGAGGAAGTAGACCTCTGGCATCGTGATTCGCAGATTGTGCGACTCGGCCTTGAGGGAGCCGCCTCGGGCAGCGGTCATCCGAAGCGTGCCGGCAGCCTTCTGCACGTCGGCAAGGGCCGTCTTCACGTCCACTTCGAGAATGGTGCCGATGGCGTAGTAGCTCTTGTTGAGGAGAAGTTCAACCGTGCTTCCGCGGCCGTTGAGGGAGTCCTTCGTAAAGTCCTTGGGAATGACGATCGTCCCGTAGGTTTCGGCGTGCGAGAGCGAGTCGCTTGCCTGCGCCGCCGAGTCGAAGCCCTTGAGGGTGATGCTCGGCAGGGCGTCGAGCGTCATGACGAGCTCGCGCGCAAGGGGACCGCCGTCCTCGTTGACGAGGCCGACGGGCAGCTTCGTCATGAGGCCGGTGCCGAAGGTGTTCGCGACGATGAGAAGCCAGATGACCGGCATGAGCGCGCAGATCACCCACTGCTGCGGGTGATGCCGCGTGTACCGGCATTCGATCAGGGCCGCCTTGTAAAGGCCTTCAAACCATTGCTTCATGCTCAGCGATCAGCGCTCGACAACGACGGTCATGCCCGGACGCAGGGCCGGGAGGTCTTCTGCCGGACGGGCGCGCACTTCGAACGTGCGAAGGTCGTAGCCCGTGGACTGGCGCGTGGCGCGCCAGACGGCGTATTCGCCGCGAGGATTGATCCAGGTGACCTTGAGGTCGACCTTGCGGTTGACGGCCGGGATGAAGGCCTTGAGCGTCGTGCCGACCTCAACGCCGGGAAGCTCGTCCTCGCGGATGTTGAAAACGACCCACTTGTCGGAGAGGTCGGTGACGAGCACCAGCGGGAAGCCCGCGGGGGCCACTTCGCCTTCCTCCATCACGATGCGCGTGACTTCGCCCGCCGCGGGCGTCTTCACGATGCTTTCGGAAGCAAGGCTCGTCACTTCGGAGACGCCGCCCTGAGCCTGCTCGACAAGGGCGCGTGCGGCGGCCTTGTCTTCGACGCGGGCGCCTTCGTCGACGGCGGAGAGCTTGGCGGCCGCAGCTTCGGCCAGCTTGCGCGCGGCGGCGAGCTGAGCGGTTGCCTCGTCATGGCGCTGGGCGGCAATGAGGCCTTCCTTGTAGAGGGCGTCGACGCGGCTGTAGGTCTTGGCGGCAAGTGCCAGGCCGGCTTTGGCGCGTTCAAGGTCGGCGCGCGTGGCTTCCTTTTCCTGGATGCGGGCGCCGGTGTTGGCCATGTCTTCGCGGGC
>JAXZEJ010000138.1:0-13990 GCA_037424205.1 bacterium
CGAACAGGAATTAGAAGCGGAAGTGCGAGAAAGCCTTGTTGGCTTCAGCCATACGATGGACTTCATCACGCTTCTTCATGGCGCCGCCACGGCCTTCGGCCGCGTCGAGCAGTTCGCCGGCGAGACGCTGCGGCATGGACTTTTCAGAACGCTTCTTGGCAGATTCACGGAGCCAGCGCATAGCAAGAGCCATACGACGGACAGGACGGACTTCAACCGGAACCTGATAGTTGGCACCACCAACGCGGCGGGACTTGACTTCCACCAGCGGACGGACGTTGTTCAGGGCGGTGGTGAACACTTCCAGGGCGTTCTTGCCGGACTTTTCTTCGATCTGCTGGAGGGCGCCGTAAACGATACGTTCGGCCACGGCCTTCTTGCCGTCAAGCATGATCACGTTGATGAACTTGGTAATTTCGACGCTGCCGAACTTCGGGTCGGCAAGCACTTCGCGCTTCGGAACTTCGCGACGACGGGGCATTTGATTTCCTCTTTCGTGTCTTCAGTCTATATTCGCCCTATGAAAAAACTATGACGGGCAAATAACTTTGGTTTAAAGCGATCCCATGGATCGCGACTTACTCGGTTACGCCTTAATGCAAGGCGGCAACCGTTTGTCCACGGCGTATCGCCGCGAAAATTAAGCAGCCTTCGGGCGCTTGGCACCGTACTTGGAACGGGCCTGCTTACGATCCTTGACGCCCTGGGTATCCAGAGAGCCGCGGACGATGTGGTAACGAACACCAGGAAGGTCCTTCACACGACCGCCGCGGATAAGCACGACAGAGTGTTCCTGGAGGTTGTGGCCTTCACCGCCGATGTACGAAATAACTTCGAAACCGTTGGTCAGGCGCACCTTGGCGACCTTACGAAGAGCCGAGTTCGGCTTCTTCGGGGTCGTGGTGTACACACGAGTGCAAACGCCGCGCTTCTGCGGGCAGTTCTTAAGAGCGGGGCTCTTGCTCTTGTCGTGCGTGAGCTCACGGGGCTTGCGAACAAGCTGGTTAATAGTAGGCATAAACGTCCGTCTAAAACTAAAGATTGGCCTGCACCATGCAGGCTCTGGTTATAAACGCTTCAAGAGCACCTATCCTCCCCGAACAGCCTAGCCGCAGAGGCAAAAAGCCGAATCGTAGGAGTTGGCACCCCTGAAAAGCATGTGATTTTCGAACAAAACACCCTCCCCTGTCAAGTGGCGGACCATTTTTTTATATAAAAAAGAGCCCGCCTCTCTATGAGAGACGGGCCCTAACAGTTCACTTTATAGAACTAAGACGAAATTACTTATCGCCTTCCTTCTTGGAACCGTCGGCGAATTCTTCGCCAGTAGTCGTCAGCGGGGTTTCGAGTGCAGCAAACGGATCAACGACCGGAGCGGACTCGAGGAAGGGATCCTCGGGCGTGACCGTAGCACGAGCGGCTTCGGCTTCCTGACGTTCAGCCAGTTCGCGAGCCTTATGAGCCTGATGATAGGCAAGACCCGTACCAGCCGGAATCAAGCGACCAACGATCACATTTTCCTTCAGACCACGCAACTCGTCCTGCTTGCCCATGATGGCAGCTTCCGTAAGAACGCGCGTCGTTTCCTGGAACGAAGCCGCAGAAATGAAGCTGTCCGTGGAAAGCGAAGCCTTCGTAATACCGAGAAGAACATTGTCGTAGCTAGCAGGACGAAGGCCCTGGGCAACGACTCGATCGTTCTCGTCAAGCATTTCAGAACGTTCGACCTGTTCGCCGGTAATGAAGTGCGTATCACCCGGATCCGTAATTTGGACGCGACGAAGCATCTGACGGACGATCACTTCAATGTGCTTGTCATTAATCTTCACACCCTGCAGACGATAAACGTCCTGCACTTCGTCAACGATGTAGCGAGCCAGCTCTTCAATGCCAAGCAGACGAAGGATGTCATGCGGATCGACCGGACCATCAACCACTTCTTCGCCCTTCTGCACAACCTGACCGTCATGAACAAGAACCGTCTTGTCCTTGCTGATCAGCGTTTCATGAGCGACACCGTCATTGCCGGTAATGATCAGACGCTGCTTGCCCTTTGTTTCCTTGCCGAAGGTTACAGTACCCGTAACCTCAGCGAGCATGCCTGCATCCTTCGGGCTGCGAGCTTCAAAGAGTTCTGCCACGCGCGGCAGACCGCCGGTAATGTCTCGGGTCTTCTGCGATTCGACCGGAATACGGGCAAGTACCTCACCCATGCCGATCTGCTGGCCGTCGCGGACAACCACGAAAGCGCCCACAGGCAACTGAATCGTCACAGCGTGATCCGTACCCGGAATCTTCACTTCATTGCCGTTTTCGTCAATAAGGTGAACCAACGGGCGCAGGATACCGGCAGCCTGAGACTTGCCCTTGCCTTTAACAGCCGTAGTCGAGCGCTTCGGGTCAATGACGACAAGGCTGGAAAGGCCCGTCACTTCGTCGACCTGATTCATCACGGTCACGTTCTCAACAACGTTTTCGAACTTAATCGTGCCAGCGTATTCCGTAATAATCGGACGAGTCATCGGATCCCAGTTGGCAAGCATCTGGCCGGCCTTGACTTCCTGATCAGGCATCACAAGCAACGTAGCGCCATACGGAACCTTATGACGTTCACGTTCGCGACCGTTGTCCGTGATGATGATTTCACCAGAACGAGAAATCACAACCAGTTCACCCTTGGCGGAGCGCACGTAACGCATAGCCGGAGAATAACCAGCCACACCGGCAGACTTGGCTTCGACGCTAGAAGCAACAGCAGCACGGGAAGCCGCACCACCGATATGGAACGTACGCATCGTCAGCTGAGTACCCGGTTCACCAATGGACTGAGCAGCGATCACGCCAACGGATTCACCAGCGTTGACAATCGAACCGCGGCCAAGATCGCGACCATAGCACTTGGCACACAAGCCGTAACGAGTTTCACAGGTCAGCGGCGTGCGAACCTTGACCATGTCGATTGCAAGCTTTTCGATCAAATCACAGCAATCTTCATCGATCAGCGTGCCGGCAGCAATGACAACTTCGCCGTTATCAGGATTGATGACGTCAATAGCGGTCACGCGACCAAGAACTCGGTCACGCAAAGCCTGAATGACTTCACCACCTTCTACCAGAGCGCGCATTTCGACGCCATTGGTCGTACCGCAGTCGTCTTCCGTCACCACAAGATCCTGCGTCACATCAACAAGACGGCGAGTAAGGTAACCGGAGTTAGCGGTCTTAAGAGCCGTGTCAGCCAGACCCTTACGAGCACCGTGAGTCGAAATGAAGTACTGCAGAACGTTCAGACCTTCACGGAAGTTTGCCGTAATCGGGGTTTCAATAATGGAGCCGTCCGGCTTGGCCATCAGACCACGCATACCGGCAAGCTGACGAATCTGAGCCGCAGAACCACGAGCACCGGAGTCGGCCATCATGTAAACGCTGTTGAACGACTCTTGACGAACCTTCTTGCCATGACGGTCGATGGTCGGTTCGGTGGAGAGTTCAGTCATCATCACCTTACCCACCTGATCAGCCGTACGACCCCAAATGTCCACCACCTTGTTATAGCGTTCACCCTGGGTCACAAGACCGGAGGTGTACTGAGCTTCAATTTCCTTGACTTCCTGTTCGGCGTCATGGACAAGCTTTTCCTTCTGGACCGGAACGACCATGTCGCCCACGCAGATGGAAATACCAGCGCGAGTAGAAAGACGATAGCCATTGTCCTTGAGCTTGTCGGCAAACATGACGGTTGCACGAAGGCCGCATTTACGGAAGCAACGATTGATCAGCTTGGCGATTTCCTTCTTCTTCAAGGTAATGTTGAGTTCCTTGAAGCTCATGCCTTCCGGCAGGATTTCGGACAGGAGAGCGCGACCAACAGTCGTTTCATAGCGAACCATGCGCGGGGTCTTTTCACCTGTTTCCTTGTTCACATCGTATTCGCGGATGCGAACCGTGCAACGCGTCTGGAGCTCGACAACCTTGTTGTCCCAAGCACGCTGAACTTCGGCAACATCGGCGAAGAACATGCCTTCACCCTTGCCATTGATCTTTTCACGCGTAGCGTAGTACAGCCCAAGCACCATGTCCTGAGACGGCACGATCGACGGATCGCCGTTGGCCGGGAAAAGAACATTGTTAGAAGCCATCATCAGCGAACGGGCTTCAAGCTGAGCTTCAAGCGAAAGCGGCACGTGAACAGCCATCTGGTCACCGTCGAAGTCGGCGTTGAAAGCCGCGCAAACGAGCGGATGAAGCTGAAGAGCCTTACCCTCGATAAGCTTCGGTTCAAATGCCTGAATACCGAGACGATGCAGCGTCGGAGCACGGTTGAGCATGACCGGATGTTCGTAGATCACCTCTTCAAGGATGTCCCAGACAACCGGATCCTGGTTTTCAACCATCTTCTTCGCAGCCTTAGGCGTAACGGCAAGACCGCGAAGCACAAGCTTGTTGAAGATGAACGGCTTGAAGAGTTCAAGCGCCATGAGCTTCGGCAGACCGCACTGGTGCAGACGAAGTTCCGGACCCACCGTAATAACGGAACGACCAGAGTAGTCAACACGCTTACCAAGCAGGTTCTGACGGAAACGACCGCTCTTGCCCTTAATCATGTCAGCAAGAGACTTAAGGGGACGCTTGTTGGCACCAGTCATCGCCTTGCCGCGACGGCCGTTGTCAAGCAACGAGTCGACAGCTTCCTGCAGCATGCGCTTTTCATTGCGAACAATGATGTCCGGAGCCTTGATTTCAAGGAGTCGCTTCAGACGATTGTTACGGTTGATCACGCGACGATACAGATCATTCAGATCGGACGTTGCAAAACGACCGCCATCAAGGGCAACGAGAGGACGCAGATCCGGCGGAAGAACCGGAAGAACCGTCATGATCATCCATTCCGGCTTGATACCGGAACGCTGGAAGCCTTCGAGAACCTTAAGACGCTTGGCAAACTTCTTGATCTTGGCTTCAGAGCTCGTTTCACGAAGCTCGGTGCGAAGACGCTCGACTTCCTGATCGATATCGATCGTACGAAGGAGTTCACCAATAGCTTCAGCCCCCATCATGGCAACGAAGTCGTCGCCAAATTCGGTCGTTGCAGCGATGAAATCCTCTTCGCTAAGCAACTGACCGCGCTCGAGCGTAGAAAGACCAGGATCGACAACGATGTAGGCCTCGAAGTAAAGCACACGCTCGATGTCGCGCAACGGGATATCGAGCACCATGCCCATACGGCTCGGAAGGCTCTTCAGGAACCAGATGTGAGCAACCGGGCTGGCAAGGTCGATATGCCCCATGCGTTCGCGGCGAACCTTGGCAAGCGTCACTTCGACACCGCACTTTTCGCAGATCACGCCGCGGTTTTTGAGTCGCTTGTACTTGCCGCAAAGGCATTCATAGTCCTTAACCGGGCCAAAGATCTTGGCGCAGAAAAGACCGTCGCGTTCCGGCTTCTGGGTACGATAGTTAATCGTCTCAGGCTTCTTGACTTCACCGTAGGACCAGGAGTGGATCTTTTCGGGACTGGCAAGTCCGATGCGGATCGCGTCGAAATGATCTTCCGACTGGACCTGGTTGAAGATATCGTTAAGCGGCATTCTCATCGCTTAATTTCCCCTTAGTTCTTGACGAGGTCGATGTCGATACCCAACGACCGGATTTCCTTGACCAACACGTTGAAGGATTCGGGCATGCCCGCTTCAATCTTGTGGTCACCCTTGACGATGTTTTCGTAAACCTTGGTACGACCATTAACGTCGTCAGACTTGACAGTAAGCATTTCCTGCAACACATAAGAAGCACCGTAGGCTTCGAGAGCCCAGACTTCCATTTCGCCGAAACGCTGCCCGCCGAACTGCGCCTTGCCGCCGAGCGGCTGCTGGGTGACGAGAGAGTACGGACCCGTGGAACGAGCGTGCATCTTGTCGTCGACCAAGTGGTGCAGCTTCAAATAGTGCATGAAGCCAACCGTGACCGGGCGTTCAAACGCTTCGCCGGTGCGGCCGTCATAAAGACGAGCCTGCGTCTTGGCAGGCGTAAGCTGCAGACGAGCAGCTTCGTCGTCCGGGAAGGCCAGATCAAGCATCATGCGGATCTGCTCTTCCGTAGCACCGTCAAACACCGGCGTAGCGAACGGAACACCATTGCGCAGATTACGCGCCATGGCCATCAATTCATCATCGGTGAGGCTGTCGAGATCTTCCTTCTTGCCCGTACGGTTGTAAACCTCATTGAGGAACGCACGGATCTGACGAACCTGCTCGGTCTTGAGCATCTCTTCGATACGCCAGCCAAGACCCTTCGCAGCCCAGCCGAGATGTACTTCAAGCACCTGACCAATGTTCATACGAGACGGCACACCCAGCGGATTCAGCACAATGTCGGCAGGTCGGCCATCAGCCATGTACGGCATGTCTTCAACCGGGCAGATCTTGGAGACCACACCCTTGTTACCGTGACGGCCGGCCATCTTGTCGCCAGGCTGCAAACGACGGCGTTCGGCGATGTACACCTTGACCATCTTGAGAACGCCCGGAGGCAGTTCGTCACCGCGCGTGAGCTTGTCCTTCTTCGTCGCATACTTGCGATCATTCTGTTCACGCGTGTCCTGAATGGCATGCATCGTCAGATCGATGATGTGCTGAGCGGACTCTTCCTCCATGCGGAGATTGAAGAGATCGTAGCCCGGAACAGCTTCAAGCATTTCCATCGTGAGAGCAACGCCCGGCTTGAAGGCATCCGGACCGCCGGCAACCTTGTGACCAACGAGCTGACGGCGCAGGCGGTCAAACGCGTCGCGTTCAACAATGCGCAACTGGTCGTCGAGGTCTCGACGGTAACGCTTGAGGGCGTCTTCAATAATGCTTTCAGCACGCTTGTCGCGCTTAACACCATCACGCGTGAAGACCTGAACGTCGATCACAGTACCCGTCATACCGGACGGAACGCGAAGCGACGTATCCTTCACATCAGAAGCCTTTTCACCAAAGATCACGCGCAGGAGCTTTTCTTCCGGCGTGAGCTGGGTTTCGCCTTTCGGCGTGACCTTGCCTACAAGCACGTCGCCAGCCTTCACTTCAGCGCCAATGAATACGATGCCTGAATCATCGAGACGGGAAAGCTGATTTTCGGACAGATTCGAAATGTCGCGCGTAATTTCTTCAGCACCCAACTTCGTATCGCGAGCAACGACGGAAAGCTCTTCGATATGGATCGAGGTGTAGCGATCATCGGCAACAACGCGTTCGGAAATGAGCACCGAGTCTTCGTAGTTATAACCGTTCCACGGCATGAACGCGATCAGCATGTTCTGGCCGAGAGCAAGCTCGCCGGTATCGGTAGATGCACCGTCAGCAAGCACGTCGCCCACAGCAACATGATCGCCCTTGACAACAATCGGACGCTGATTGATGTTCGTAGACTGATTGGAACGAGTGAACTTCTGCAGATTGTAGATGTCCACACCGGTTTCACCGGCAATACTTTCTTCATCGTTCACACGAATAACGACACGATTGGCGTCAACATAGTCGACAACACCGCCACGTCGAGCCTGAACGGCAGTCTTGGAGTCAACAGCAACCGTACGTTCGATACCGGTGCCAACAACGGGCTTTTCCGGCCGGAGACAGGGAACACCCTGACGCTGCATGTTGGAACCCATCAGAGCACGGTTCGCGTCGTCATGTTCCAAGAACGGAATCAAAGCGGCGGCGCAGGACACAATCTGAGACGGAGCCACGTCCATGTACTGAATGCGATCCGGGCTGGCAAGAACCGTTTCACCATTGTCGCGAGCAGAAACAAGTTCCTGCGTCAGACGACCGTTTTCATCCATTTCGGCGTTAGCCTGAGCGATGATGTAACGACCTTCTTCAATAGCAGACAGATAGGAGATCTCCTTCGTCGCAACGCCATCAACAACCTTACGATACGGCGTTTCCAGGAAGCCGTATTCGTTGAGACGAGCATAGAGAGCAAGCGAGTTGATCAGACCGATATTCGGACCTTCCGGTGTTTCAATCGGACATACGCGACCATAATGAGTCGGATGAACGTCTCGAACTTCAAAGCCTGCACGTTCGCGAGTCAGACCACCCGGGCCAAGAGCCGAAATACGGCGCTTGTGAGTGATTTCCGACAGCGGATTCGTCTGATCCATGAACTGAGACAGCTGACTCGAACCGAAGAACTCGCGAATTGCGGCGCTGATCGGCTTAGAGTTAATCAGATCCTGCGGTGTAAGACCATCGCTTTCAGCTTGGTTGAGTCGTTCCTTGACAGCTCGCTCAACGCGCACAAGGCCGGAGCGGAACTGATTTTCAGCGAGTTCGCCGACACAGCGGACACGACGGTTACCAAGGTGGTCGATGTCGTCGACGCCGTTGACCACGCAGGTGCGGGCAACGTTATCAGCATCATAGAGCTCGACGGTGTCCTGACCATTGCGGAGAGCAACCAGAACAGCCATCGTATCAACGATGTCTTCACGGGTAAGCGTCATGGAACCCGTGGCGCCTTCGCGGCCAAAGCGAGCATTGACCTTCATACGGCCGACACGAGACAGATCGTACGCTTCGGCATCAAAGAAAAGACGATTGAAGAGTGCCTCGACAGCGTCTTCCGTAGGCGGCTCGCCCGGACGCATCATGCGATAAATCGCCACGCGTGCAGCAAGCTGGTCCGGCGTATCGTCGAGACGAAGCGTGGACGAAATATAAGAGCCGTGGTCGAGTTCGTTCGTGAAGATCGTAAAGATCGTCTTGATCTTGGCGAGACGAAGCTGAGCGAGAAGTTCCGGCGTAATTTCGTCGTTGCAGTTGGCAATGACTTCACCCGTTTCTTCGTCAACGATATTCTTGCCGAGCACGCGACCGAAAACATAATCGTCAGGCACAGGAATGCTTGTGACGCCCGCCTTAGTCAGGTCACGGATGTGCTTAGCCGTGATGCGCTTGTCAGCAGGCACCACTTCCTTGCCATCAGCGATGATCGGGAAGCTGACGGTCTGACCCTTCAAGCGTTCAGGAACGAACGGAAGAGATGCACCGTTAGCATTGATCGTAATTTCATCGAATGTGAAGAAGCGCGCAAGAATGTCTTCCGGCGTCAAGCCAAGAGCCTTGAGCAGAATCGTGCCGGGCATCTTGCGACGGCGGTCGACGCGGAAATACAGAATATCCTTGGCGTCAAATTCGAAGTCCAACCAAGAACCGCGATAGGGAATCACACGAGCCGAGAAGAGCAGCTTGCCGGAAGAATGCGTCTTGCCCTTGTCATGTTCAAAGAAAATGCCAGGCGAGCGGTGCAGCTGGCTGACGATAACACGTTCGGTACCGTTAACGATGAACGAGCCCTTTTCCGTCATGAGCGGGATTTCGCCCATATAGACGTCATTCTCGCGAATTTCCTTCAGCGTTTCGGGCTTGGCGGCATCGCGGTCATAAATTTCCAGCTGAATCTTGGCACGAAGACGGCTGCAGAAGGTCAAGCCACGAAGCTGACATTCGGCGACGTCGAATTCCGGTTCAGCGAGCTCGTAATCGACGAAGCGAAGACGTGCGTAACCGTTATGGCTGGTGATCGGGAAAATGGAAGTAAACGCTGCCTGCAAACCGTATTCGGTATTGCGTTTATTCGGGGCAACGTCCGCCTGCAGAAATTCTTCGTAGGAACGAAGCTGAGTATCAAGCAGGGAAGGCACTTCAAGGACGCTCGGGCGAGAGGCAAAGCTCTTGCGGATGCGCTTCTTTTCAGTGAACGAGTACGACATGGACACTCCGTTCGACATTGAGGGATGAACCAAAAATTGATGAACGCAAACTCTATGGACGCCAAAAGCCGCTCGGGAAGCACAACCTGTCGGTTGAACCCGCGCGGCGTATATGGGGATATTTCAAGTTAAACGGTTCATCAAGAAGAAAGACTTTGAACTCCATTCTCCATTAGGAGAACATAGTTCAAAGTCTCCCTTACGGGAGACTTTGAAAAACAAAGCGAGCAACGTTAATTGTGCTCGCTTTGTTCAGTCAAATCAAGTAAAAATTACTTGAGAGCGACCTTGGCGCCAGCTTCTTCGAGCTTCTTGGCAGCGGCTTCAGCGTCAGCCTTCGGGAGGCCTTCCTTGACAGCCTTCGGAGCGCCTTCGACGAGGTCCTTGGCTTCCTTGAGGCCGAGACCGGTCATTTCGCGAACGACCTTGATGACGGCGATCTTGTTGGAACCGGCGGCTTCGAGAACGACGTCGAATTCCGTCTTTTCTTCAGCAACGGCAGCAGCGCCAGCAGCCGGAGCGGCAACAGCGACAGCAGCGGCAGCAGCGGAAACGCCGAACTTTTCTTCCATCATCTTGATGAGTTCGGAGATTTCGAGAACGGTCTTGGAAGCGATCGCTTCGAGGATTTCTTCATTGGTAAGGGCCATTTTATAGCTCCGTATTACGTAGTGTTTTGTTTAAAAAAAGTTTAGGTTAGGCAGCAGCCTGTTCCTTGGCATCGCGCACGGCAGCCACGGTACGCACAAAGCGGGCCGGGACTTCGTTGATGGTGCGGACGAACTTGGCGATAGGTTCGTTCATCGTAGCCATCAACTTGGCAAGGAGTTCTTCGCGGCTCGGCATCGTAGCGAGCTGCTTGACGGCTTCAACATCCATGACGGAGTTGGCCATCGCGCCGCCCTTGATAACGAGCTTGTCGTTGTCCTTGGCGAAATTGACGAGAACCTTGGCGGCAGCAACCGGATCGGCGGAGAAGCCATAGACGAGCGGACCAACAAACTGGTCAGCAAGTCCGGCAAATTCCGTACCTTCAACGGCGCGGCGAACCAACGTGTTCTTGACAACACGCAACGTCACATTATTCTTACGTGCTTCAGCACGAAGCTTCGTGACGGCCTCAACGCTCAGCCCACGGTATTCGGCGATGACAATCGCGGAAGAGTTGGCAACAATACCAGCAACTTCTTCGATGACAGCAGCCTTATCTTGACGATTAAGACCCATGGTCTGGCTCCACTCAGAGGTGTCCCTTTCGAGGACACCGGTTTTCAAATAACCGGCATACTTCTGAGAGTTTTGGCTGATTTTTTACACAAGCTCAACAGCTTGTGGTCTGAAACACAACGCAATATCTCTCTTCGGTTTACCGTCTGCGCTGGACGACTTGGCGGTCTTTCCAACCGCTGAGAAAGCATCAGCAGTGAAATTCACAAGCCCATTAAAAAGCGCCGGTATCAATCTCTTCGTTGCTTTCAGAGAACTGTTGACCTTTGCTTCTCCAGCGGTCTTTGACAGCGACGGGCCGATTACTCGGCTCCGTCACCCAAAGCCCTTGAGACCTCACGGTCTCGAGAAAAGATTTCTCTTTCCCGGTCTCACTGCTTTCGCAGCATCCTGATCAGGTTTTCCTAATCAACGGAGGACCGACCCCGTTATATTTAGTTCATTAGGCGTTAATAGAACCGATATCAACGCGAACACCGATGCCCATCGTGGAAGAGACGGCAACCTTGCGGAGGTACTGGCCCTTCGCAGAAGCCGGCTTCAGCTTGTTGAGCTGTTCGATGAGGGCCACCAGGTTCTTCTGGAGGCGTTCAGCCGTGAAGGAAGCACGACCGATCGGGGCGTGGACGATACCAGCCTTGTCGGCACGGAACTGAACCTGACCAGCCTTGGCGTTCTTAACAGCCTGAGCAACGTTCGGGGTAACAGTACCAACCTTCGGGTTCGGCATCAAGCCGCGCGGACCGAGGATCTGGCCAAGCTGACCGACCACACGCATCGCATCCGGGGAAGCAATGACAACGTCGAAGTCGAGTTCACCAGCCTTAACCTTGGCTGCGAGGTCATCGAAACCGACGATATCAGCGCCAGCAGCAAGAGCTTCTTCAGCCTTGGCACCCTGGGTGAACACGGCAACGCGAACGGTCTTGCCCGTACCTTCCGGCATCACGACAGCGCCGCGAACGGCCTGGTCAGACTTGCGCGGATCGATGCCGAGCTGGACAGCCACGTCGACAGATTCGTCAAACTTGGCAACGGCCGTTTCCTTGATGAGTTCGAGAGCTTCAACAGCGGTATAAAGCTTGTTGGCTTCGACCTTGGCGTTGAGAGCCTTCATGCGCTTGCAAAGCTTAGCCATTACAGACCCTCCACAATGATGCCCATGGAACGAGCGGAACCAGCGATCGTGCGAACAGCAGCGTCAACGTCGGCAGCGGTAAGGTCCGGAGCCTTCATCTTAGCGATTTCTTCAGCCTGAGCGCGCGTGATCTTGGCAACCTTTTCCGTGTTCGGACGAGCAGAACCCTTCTGAACCTTGGCAGCCTTCTTGATCAGAATGGCAGCCGGCGGGGTCTTCATGACGAACGTGAAGCTCTTGTCGGCGTACGCAGTGATGACAACCGGGATCGGAAGGCCGGCTTCCATGCCCTGCGTCTTAGCGTTAAAGGCCTTGCAGAACTCCATGATGTTCAGACCGCGCTGACCGAGAGCCGGACCGATAGGAGGCGAGGGGTTGGCCTTACCAGCCGGCACCTGCAGCTTGATAAAGCCGATGATCTTCTTAGCCATCGTGAATATTCCTTATGGGTTCATGCGCTCAATTGCTTGAGCTCCCCATGTATGTGTGAGAAAGGCGTGCACTATACCACCGAAAAAAACGATGCGCAAGCGTCACACCCGTTTTTTTTAGATTTTTTCGACTTCGTTGAAATCGAGGTCCACCAAGGTTTCGCGGCTGAAAATAGACACAAAAACCTGAAGGCGGCTCTTGTCATAGTCAACAGCCTCAATGCGACCGTTGAAATCCTTGAACGGACCGTTCTTGACGCGAATTTCTTCGCCGATTTCAAATTCAATCTTGGGACGCGGCTTTTCAGAGCCTTCCTCCATCTGAGCCATGATGGAGGCCACTTCAGCTTCAGAAAGCACCACCGGGTTGTTATTACCCAAGAACTCGATCACGCGCGGAGTGGAGTTGACGAGATGCCACGTAGCATCGTTCATCACCATTTCGATGAAGACGTAGCCAGGGTACATGCGACGTTCGCTGGTATGCTTGCGACCGTTACGAACTTCCTGAACGCGTTCGACAGGCAGCAGAACCTGACCAAAGCTGTCACGCAGGTCGCTACGGGCAATACGCTCCTCAAGAGCCTTCTTCACGCTCTTCTCCATGGAAGAGTAGACGTGAATCGTGTACCACTTCATGCCGTTATCGCTCATGACTCAACCTCACATTAAAGAGAAAGACGGAGCAGGCCGTCATAGAGACCCCACTCAATCAGCTTGTCGCAAAGGAACAGGAAAACCGCGATCACAACGACAAACGCCATGACAAGGCCCGTTGTATTGAGCGTTTCCTTGCGGGTCGGCCAGACAACACGGCGCAGTTCTTCCCAAGACTGGCGGCCGTAGCTCAGAAGACGCTTGCCGGAAGGGCTGAACCAAGCGATGACAACGCCTGCAACCAGACCGCCGACGAGCGCACCAAGACGTACAGCGAGCGTCTGGGACGTCAGAAGGGAAAAGGCAATAACGCCGGCAACGGCACAAAGGACGGCGAGCGTCACCAGCACGAGGTCCGACTTGCCGGTTGCGGGTTCAACGTTTTGATTGTTCATAATCATTCCTGCCAGCGTGTAACGATCGGATCTGCAACGCGCCGACGAAAAGTAAAAGAAATGCAAGCTTGCTATTTTAGCGGGAACTTTTGCCCGATAGGCAAAAAAATCCCGACTTTCTTCGTATTCAGATACAGCAGCTAGATAAAAGTCAAGCCGCGATCAACGATCGCGGCTTGACTTATTTATTGGCAGGGGCAGAAGGAATCGAACCCTCAACCTACGGTTTTGGAGACCGTCGCTCTGCCGATTGAGCTATACCCCTTTTCATGCAGCTTCCCTTTTCAAGTCAGCCGCCAATTCTTTTCAGAATTATTCGATAATGGAGGCAACGACGCCGGCGCCGACGGTGTGACCGCCTTCACGGATGGCGAAGCGA
>JAXZEJ010000139.1:0-4039 GCA_037424205.1 bacterium
GTGGGTGGTGTGGAAGGGGCTGAGGATATAAAGTCCTCACCCCTATCCGATTCACGAAGTCGGAACTGAATATCAGAAGGCCGGAACAACGGCACCCTTGTATTCGGTTTCGATGAACTTCTTGACTTCAGGAGAGGTCAGAGCGGCCTTGAGCTTCTGGAGAGCCTCGCGGTTTTCATCGCCGGCGCGAACGGCCACGATGTTGGCGTAGGGCGAATCCTTGCTTTCAATGGCAAGAGCGTCCTTGACCGGGTTGAGGCCGGCGCCGAGAGCATAGTTGGAGTTGATGACGGCGAGCGCGACGTCGTCAAGAGCGCGCGGAAGCTGAGCAGCTTCGATTTCACGGAACTTGAGATTCTTCGGATTGTCGATCACATCGCCGATCGTAGCCGTCACGCCGGCTTCCGGACGGACCTTGATGAGGCCGGCCGTTTCGAGCACCTTGAGAGCACGGCCGCCGTTGGTCGGGTCGTTCGGAATGGCGACCAGAGCGCCTTCAGCGACGTCGGCAACGTTCTTGACCTTGTGCGAGTAGACGCCCATCGGTTCGATATGAACGGCAACAAGGCTCGTGAGCTTGAGGCCGCGGTCCTTGCAGAAGGAGTCGAGATAGGGCTTGTGCTGGAAGAAGTTGGCGTCAAGCTCCTTGTCGCTGAGCGAGAGGTTCGGCTGGATGTAGTCGGAGAACTCGATCACCTTGAGCGTGATGCCTTCCTTCTGAAGCTTCGGGGCTACGACGTTCAGAATGTCCGCATGCGGAACGGGACTGGCGCCGACCGTCAGGGTCTTGGCATCACCGGCCTTGGGAGCATTGTCATCACCGCAGCCGGCAAGGCCGAAGGCCAGACCGGCAGCAACGCACACGGAAGCGAAAAGCTTGAATTTCATGGGGATTCACCTTGAATAATTGAACAGGACAAAAGCCTCCGGCATGTGAGGACGTTGAAAGGAAGTAAACCGGAGAGGATCCGGTGTCCCGACTGCATGCCTATTAAACGGAAGCCCTGCCGGTTCCCACGGATCCGGCGAAGTTCCTAGATTTTACCTGATGAACTCACGTTTCGCTCTACTGCCAATGCCTTAGGCGGAACATGCCGCCTGATGCTTCGTGCATCGGCATGATCCAGTGATTTTTCTATCGAAACCGTTGCGCCGCAAGGCTTCCGAGCTTAAAAACAGCCGTTTTTACTGGATCATTTTGCGATTCTGATGCGCCGCTTTTGGCTGAAATCAGGCAATTGTCAAATATTTCGATGCGCCTGCGAGAAGTGACTCATACTCGTGGCAAGGCAAAGCTTCGCGTATCAGCGCGCCTTTGCCGTCAACGTTCGATTTTGCATTTAAGCCCGTTTCAGTCATGTCCAACATCACCCTGCCCATGGAGCTCATGCTCCGCGACATTCTTCCCTCCCGTTCCGAACAGCTTCTCAGCGGCCTTCGCTTTCTCAAACGCGAATCCTATCCTCAGTCCGTAAAGGGGCTTCTGACCCAGGGCTTCGATCCCGAGCTCTGCGCCGACCTGATCGCCTTCAAGGCGACCCGAGGCCTCGACATGCCGCTCATGATCGCGCTCTTCATTGACGAACTCTTCAAGGCTGCCGGCGCCGACTATGCCGCCAAGGAAAGCTTCAACAAATATCTGAAGCGCCGCGCCCGCACCGCAGACATTGAGACACTGAGAAAAGAAACCTCAATCATCATTAATACGCACTTCAGCGGTCTGGACAAAGCCTGGCTTGGCCCGCTCATCTCGACGGACAAGGCCCAAAAACATGTGCCGCTCTATTGATGCTCAAGATCTCCGGAAGGAAACAAGCCCGCGATTCCAATCGGATTCGCGGGCTTTTCTCAGACTAAGCAATCGTTTTACCGGCCTGCAGCCTTTGCCTCGGGCGCCTCTGCGTGCGCTGCGGCATCGACAGGCGCAGCCGGAAGGACAGCGCGATCGCCCAGGCGCTTCTTTGTCTGGTTGAGAAGCTGGACCGTATAGGCGGCAACGTTGTCAAACGTCAGGCTAGTGCCCGGGTTCGCGCGGCCCGTCGCCTCAATCGCCGGCACGCTGTTTTCAAAGGTCTGGAACCGCACGGCGTCAATCGCGCGGGAGTTCGTTGCAACCTCGTAGGTCATCACGAACGAACAGGCCTGAGGGCCGTCGCCGGGCTCGAGCAATCGGGGCTCGCTGCCGAAGCGGCGGATGCCGGCCTCGAAGGACTTGACGAGCTGCTCGCTGTCGACGCTCTCGTTGACGAGCACGCAGACAACGGAAAGATCGACCGGGCGCTTCATTGCGTCGGCGGGAATCTCTTCGGGAATGTCGGCTGAGAATGCCGCGCAGCCCGCAAGAAGCACCGCGGAAGAGGCGGCAAGCACAGCGCGAAGAATTGAAGAATGGTTGAATGAGCAGGTCATGAAGGTCTTCTGTTTGTTCGGAGGACTGCCCATACTAGCAGAGGCAGGCATACCGTGCGCCTCCCATGCGTTTTCGAGGCCTTTTTGAGTCGCCCGCCGTTGTCATTTCGGGTAATATGAAAAATGCGGGAGAAGAGCGCCTGCTCTTGTCTGCCTCCCGCATCATCCAATGCATATAATAATCGGATGCGCGCCGGTTTCTCATCCGCCCCCGGTTGGTCCGGACCGCTCCGAGCAGATACATAAGAACTAGGATTTCACCGTGTACGATCCTGCAAAAATCGACAAGCCCCTGATCCGCGTCATCGACGATGACGACGCAATGCGCAATTCCTGGGCCTTCCTCATTGAAGGCGAAGGCTGGGACGTCAAGACCTATGCCGACGCCATTTCCTTCCTTTCCTCGAACGACTACGTTCGCCCGGGCTGCCTCCTCCTGGACGTTCGCATGCCCCACATGTCCGGCCTTGAGCTTCAGCTCAAGCTGAGGGAAGCCGGCTGCGACTTGCCGATCATCTTCATTTCAGGCCACGGCGACATTGACATGGCCGTCAATACGCTCAAGGCCGGCGCCGTGGACTTCCTGCAGAAGCCGGTCGACGACCAGCGCCTCCTGAAGACCATTGAAAACGCGGTCTCCCACAACCTCGCCCAGCGCCGCGGCAAGCAGGAGGTCACCGACTTCCGCAGCCGTCTCGAACAGCTCACGCAGCGCGAGCGCGAAGTCATCCGCATGGTGGCCCAGGGCTATTCCAACAAGGAAGTCGCCCGCGAATACGGCATCTCTGAAAAGACCGTCCAGGTTCACCGCGGCTCCGCCTACCGCAAGCTTGATCTTCACAACGCTGCGGAAATCGCCCGCCTCATGATGCTCACCGGTACTCGCTGTAACACAGCACCTTCTTCGTCCCGTCCGAACAACAGTGTTCGGGCGGGATTTTCTTTTTCTGCGACGGCTTCCGGAAATATTTTCACTTTTTCCGCCCCCGCGAGAGAGTTTTGAGGCATACTCTCACAATCTCGCCAATTGGACGGCAGGAATCGCTCCGTTGATGGCTCCCTCAGGGTTGAGCGCCGGACGCTCCGAGACCGTGCCGCAGGCTATCGGTTTTTAGTTTTTCAGGCATTTAACCTTTATTGGGAGATCCCATGCTCAGCGATATCGAAATTGCTCAGGCAACCAAACTCATTCCGATTGACCAGCTCGCTCACGACGCCGGCCTTGCCGACGCCGAATTCGAGCCCTACGGCCGCGACAAGGCGAAGGTCGAACTCGACCCGTCCCGTCCGTACACGGCCAAGCTCATCCTCGTGACGGCCACCTCCGGCATGCCCGCCGGCTCCGGCAAGACCACCACGTCGATCGCTCTCGCCCAGGGCCTCAAGCAGCTCGGCAAGAAGGCCGTTCTCGCCCTTCGCGAACCGTCCCTCGGCCCGGTCTTCGGCATGAAGGGCGGCGCTGCCGGCGGCGGCTACTCGCAGGTCCTTCCGATGGAAGCCATCAACCTGCACTTCACAGGCGACTTCCACGCCATCACCTCCGCCAACAACCTCCTCGCCGCTCTCATCGACAACGCCCGCCATCAGGGTCAGGTTGAGCTCAAGGAAATCTTCTGGCGCCGCGTCATGG